>JBGPGJ010000329.1:0-3219 GCA_041483795.1 Sulfurifustaceae bacterium | reverse complement strand
CGGCGCGGTGGCGGCGATGAGCAAAGGCGAGCTTGACGCCATCTCCAATCTCGATCCGGCCATCACCCGGCTGGAAAGCTCCGGCGACATCGTGGCCGTCGTCGATACCCGTACGGCCAAGGACATGCAGACGGTTTACGGCGGTGCCTACGGCGCCGGCTGCCTCTATCTCCCAATCGAGTTTACGAAAAAATACCCGAACACTACCCAGGCCATGGTAAATGCCATGGTGCGCGCGCTGTTTTGGATCCAAAAGGCAACACCGGACGAAATCGTGGCGGCGGTTCCGGCGGAGTACTACGCCGGGGACAAGGCGGTGTACAAAGCGGCGCTGGAGAAGAATCTGGAGGGTTATTCGCTGGATGGGCGCATGACCATGGCCGGCGCCCAGAATGTATATAAGGTGTTGAAGCAGTTCGAACCGACGGTGATCGCGGCCAAGATCGATCTCGACAAGACATTCGATAATCGCTTCGTCGAGCAGGCGCTGAAAAAATATAAGTAGTCATGGCTGACCCGCGCGCGCCCGCGCCGCATGGCCCGGCCTTGGCGCTGGAACGTATCACTTGCGCGTTTGCCGCCAAGGCGCGCGGTGCGCCTCCCTATACCGCCATCAAAGACGTGTCCTTGAGCGTGGCGCAGGGCGAATTCGTGTCCGTCGTGGGTCCGACCGGCTGCGGCAAGTCAACGCTGCTAAATGTTGCCGCCGGTTTGCTGGCACCGTCCGCCGGGACGGTGACGGTGTTTGGGCAACCGCTCACGGGGTTAAACCGCCGCGCCGGCTATTTATTTCAGACGGAGGCGCTGATGCCGTGGCGCAATGCCCTGGACAACATCGCCGCCGGTCTGGTCTTTCGTGGGATGGCGAAAGCGGCTGCGCGCGCGCAAGCGCAAGACTGGTTGCAACGCGTGGGACTGAGCGGATGCGGCGACCGCTATCCGCATCAGCTCTCGGGCGGCATGCGCAGGCGGGTCGCGCTGGCGCAGACTCTGGTTCTCGATCCGCAAATACTCCTCATGCACGAGCCGTTCAGCGCGCTCGACATTCAAACGCGACAGCTGATGGAGAACGAGTTGCTGGAGTTGTGGTCGGCGAACAAGAAATCCGTCATATTCATTACGCACGACCTGGAAGAAGCTATCGCGCTCTCCGATCGCGTGGTCATCTTGTCGGCCGGACCGGGGGCGCGACCGATCGGCACCTATGCCGTTGACCTGCCGCGACCGCGGGATGTGGCGGAAATCCGGCTTACACCTCAATTCCTGCAATTGCATCGCGATATCTGGAACACTCTGAAAGCGGAGGTCGTGAAAGGCTATGCCCAACGTCAACGACACTAGCGAACGCGCGCAGCCCAGGAGCCTGTTCGCCTATCAACTTCTGGTGTTGGTGGGAGTCTTCGCGTTGTGGCACGTCCTGACCGCGACCGAAATCCTGCCGCCGTTTTTTTTCGGGAAACCGCTCATCGTGTTGCAGCGGGTGTGGGAATGGTTCGCCTCGGGCAAGATATACCGGCATCTGGGCATTACCTTGTTGGAAACCGTGCTTGCCTTTTCGGTCGGTACGTTGCTTGGCCTGGCCATCGGATTGTGGTTGGCGCTGAGCCCGATTGCCTCTTCGCTGCTCGATCCTTACGTAAAGGCCGCCAACGCCATGCCGCGGGTTGTTCTGGCGCCGATCTTCTCCGTATGGTTCGGCCTGGGTATCTGGTCGAAGGTGGCGCTCGGCGTGACGCTGGTATTCTTCATTGTATTTTTCAACGTTTATCAAGGCGTCAAGGAGGTGAGCCCGGTCGTGTTGTCCAACGCACGCATGCTGGGCGCTGCCCCGCGGCAACTGCTGCGTTACGTCTATCTTCCGTCCGCGACCAGTTGGGTTTTCTCCAGTCTCCATACGTCCGTGGGGATGGCGTTTGTGGGCGCGGTGGTGGGCGAGTATCTCGGCTCCGCCGCCGGCATCGGCTATCTCATCTTGCAAGCGGAAGGGGCGTTCGACATCAACACGGTCCTGGCCGGTATCCTGGTGTTGACCGGATTCGCCCTATTGCTGGATTTCGTGGTGACGCGCGCGGAAAGACGCCTGTTGACCTGGCGGCCGGTCCAAGGTGAAACCGAGCCGCTGTAGGATCACGATTCGCAGCCCTTCCATGTCTGTGTGCGAAGCCACCCCCGTTCCGCCGCGGCGTCGTTTGTCCGGAAGGTCCTCTCAGATGCCGATCTCGCGTGGTATCGTACGGGCCGGATTTATGCCGACTCCGATCGGCACGAGGGGCGCATGTCACGGTTTAGGAAACACACGGAGCTGGGCTTTCGCTGGTTGACTTGCGGCTGGCGTCTGTTCCTGCGCAATCCGTGGCTACTCGGCGGCATGGGGTTCTGCGCCGCCGCCCTGATAAGCGCGCTTGCGCTGATCCCGTTCCTGGGCGGTTTGCTTATCGCATTGGTCGCGCCGTTGCTTCTTGCGAGCGCCTACCTTGCAATCGACAACGTGAGCAGGCAGAAGATGTCCCTGCCGGCCTCGCTGCGGCTGGTGGCCGTCAAGCAATCGCCGCGGGAACTCATAAGCGTATTCCGTAACGAGCAACGCGTCTTCCCCACGGTGGTGACGGGCCTCTACAGCATGGTGGCGGCGCTGCTGATCGGCGTGCTGGTTCGGCTCATGGTGGGCAGCGCCTGGGCCAAGGACTGGACGAGCCTCGGGTTCGTCGCGTTGTCGGGAGTGCTGGCTGCGTGGCTGCTCGCGCTCTGCATCTATTTCCTGCTCGCGTGGTCGTTGATATACGCGCTGCCGCTGGCGTTTCTCCAACAGGAACCGCTGGTCCCCGCGATCGGGCGCAGCTTCAAGACCGCGGCGCGCCACGCGTTCGGCCTGTCGGTCGTCCTCGGGTTTCTGCTCGTGCCCATCCTTGTCGGCGCAATCGCATCCCTCGTCTCGGCGTGGGCGGCGCATGCGCTGGCGTTCCTCGTCGGCGCGGTCGTGCTGCCGATCACCGCGGCCAGTCTGTATTGCAGCTACCGGACCGTCTTCCCGCAGCGCGAGGCTGCCACGATCCATTCGCGTTGAGAGGTCGCCTTGCAGCACTCCACAGTTTCGCTATGACAACCGATCGTTCGCGTCGGGTTTTGTGTCGAAGATCGTGTGATCTTCAAGCCGGAGCGCCGCGGGTGTGCGCCCGAGCATCACAATTGAACCGCTCCTGCGCTCACCCAGCGGCGTGG
>JBGPGJ010000328.1:0-3239 GCA_041483795.1 Sulfurifustaceae bacterium | reverse complement strand
GACAACCCGACTTCCACCCTTCCGCTGGTCACCGTCGGATTGATCGTGGCCTGTGTACTGGTGTTCTTGTGGCAGCTGAGTCTAAGTGAGCGTGCGATCGAAGCCGCCACATTTGCTTTCGGTGTAACGCCAGCAACGCTTCTCGGCGCAACTGCGCTGCCGCCCGAAATCTATCGCGTGCCGCCGTGGACGACGGTGTTCACTTCCATGTTCCTGCACGGCGGGTGGCTACACCTGATCGGCAACATGCTCTACCTCTGGATTTTCGGCAACAACGTCGAGGATGCGATGGGTCACGCGCGCTTTGTGGTATTTTACACCCTGTGTGGGGTTGCCGCCGTAGCGGCACAGGCCATACCCAATCCTGACTCTACGATCCCCATGATCGGGGCCAGCGGGGCGATTTCCGGCGTGCTCGGCGCGTACCTGTTACTCTATCCGCGCGCGCAGATACTGGTACTCGTGCCACTCGGCTTCTTCACACGCCTAGTGTATTTACCGGCGGTACTGGTGTTGGGTCTGTGGTTCGTGCTGCAACTCGTCAGCTCGGCGCTCACGCCGACGGAAGAGGGCGGCGTAGCCTTTGGCGCACATATCGGGGGCTTTGTCGCGGGGATAGCGTTAATCCTACTCTTCAAACGCCGCGGCGTGCGCCTGTTCGCGCCGGGACGGTCGCGATCGGGCGATTAACCGCTACGAGCCAAAACGCGAGCGGTAAGTCTGGTTCAACTCCGCCGACGGAGATTGTTGCGACCCGTTACGTGTCGCGCGGATCAGTAAGGAAAGCGCCTGCGAAGCGGCATAGGCGAACACCAGTACACCGAGACCGATCAGCACGCCGCTCGCCATGAACTCGATGCCGCCCACGAAGCTCGGATCGTCGCCGATACCGGGAAAGAGCACCCGCACCAGCGTACCCAACACATTGCCAAGCCCCTGATTGGTGAACCACACGAACAACCCGCCGCCCACCGCCATCAAGCTCACGAACGCGCAATACGCCTCCCCGGTAAGTTTAAGGAGCAATACCACCACCGCGATGGCATAAGATTCTTCGGACTTAAGCGTCTCGATGTCGCGCGCGCGGATCAGAAACGCGTGTACCGCCGCGTACACCGCCAACACGAAAAACACCTCGAACAGGATTCCGCCGAGTACGCGATTTGGCGATAGTTCGAACGTAAGCTTGCCGACTTTAAAAAAGATCGTCAGCGACAGCAGCGCGATCAACGCCGCCATTACACGCAACGTAATCGCCACCAGGCGACAGAAGAACGCCGGCTGCGCAAACCGCTCGAGCAGCGGGCCCATGAAAAAATAGCGCTGATTCATCGGTGGGTTCTCTCCATCCTACGCTCTACTAGCGGACTGCCCTCGGCGGTGGCCTGCGGTTATACTTAAGCGTTGGTTGCGCCTATCTTTCTTATTTTTAAGTGTATTGCGACGAAATGACCAGGGCACAGATCATCGTTCAAAACGCCGGGCTTGCCTACCTCCGCGGCCTACCATCCGTCGGCTGTTTCCGGCATTTCGCTCTACTCGCGTCATCCCATGCGCCAATACCTTGATCTTCTCCGCCACGTCTTAGACCATGGCACACGCAAAGCCGACCGCACCGGTACCGGGACACTGTCGGTGTTCGGTCATCAGATGCGCTTCGATCTCGCGCGTGGTTTTCCGCTGGTCACGACCAAAAAACTGCACGTGAAATCCATTGTTCATGAGCTGCTGTGGTTCCTGCGCGGCGAGACCAATATTCGCTATCTCAAGGAACACGGCGTCAATATCTGGGACGAGTGGGCCGATGAGAACGGCGATCTCGGGCCGATCTACGGCTACCAATGGCGTTCCTGGCCGGCGGCCGATAACCGCCATGTGGATCAGATGGCCCAGGTTGTCGAGGAAATCCGTCGCAATCCAGACTCGCGCCGCCTCCTCGTTTGCTCCTGGAACGTCGGGGAGATCGAGAAGATGGCGTTGCCGCCCTGCCACGTGTTGTTCCAGTTCTACGTCGCCGACGGCAAACTCTCGTGCCAACTCTATCAGCGTAGCGCCGATATTTTCCTCGGTGTACCGTTCAACATTGCCTCGTACGCGCTGCTGACGCTGATGCTGGCACAGATTACGGGGCTGCGACCCGGGGAGTTTGTCCACACACTCGGCGACACCCACCTTTATCTTAACCACCTCGAGCAAGCGCAACTGCAACTCACACGCGAACCGCGCCCGCTGCCGCAGATACGGCTGAATCCGGAAAAAATATCGCTCGACGACTTCGTCTACGATGACTTCGAGTTGATGAATTACGGTCCGCACCCCGCCATCAAAGCACCGGTTGCGGTGTGATCGTGTGAGGAGTAAGGCGTGAGGAGTGAGGAGTGAGGAGCGGACGAAGTTCGGCGCATTTGGTGGCCCGCCTCACGCTTTACCCCTCACGCCTTACGTCTCAATCATCGTCACCATGGCCGAGAACCGCGCCATCGGCCGAGACAACGCGCTACCGTGGCGACTGCCGAACGACCTGCGGCATTTCCGTCGGCTGACGATGGGGCATCCGGTCATCATGGGCAGGAAAAACCACGAGTCTATCGGTAAACCATTGTTTGGACGCACCAACATCGTGGTCACCCGCGCACGTAGTTATCAGTCGCCGGGCTGCATCGTAACGCATTCTATCGAGGAGGCCTTTGCCGCGGCGGGCGACGACCCGGACGTATTCGTGATCGGCGGCGCCGAGCTTTACGCCCAAACCTTGTCACGCGCGCAATGGCTTTATCTCACACTGGTCCTCGCCGAGGTAGCGGGGGATACATTTTTTCCTGCCCTGAATTCGGGTAAATGGCGCGAATTTTCGCGCGAGCGTCACGAATCGGACGCCGCGCATCCTTATCCCTATAGCTTCGTCACTCTGGAGTGCACGTCATAAACCGGGCCATGAAGTTTTTGGTCTGCGGGATCGCTGCCCTGGTCATGCCGACGCTCGCGATCGCTGCCGGGCCGCCACCCGTATCCACGGACGAGAGATCGCTCGACTTCGCGCTACAGCTCGCAAAAACAAAAACCGTGGTCGAGTACGCCAATGGCACATCGGCGGATACGACGATTCAGTGGATCGGGATAACCTGGTACGAGCGTTTCACACCGCGCTTCGAACTGGGGCTTTATGGAGGTCATGCGTTTCTTACTCAAACCGGCAATACGGCAACCGCAGGTCTTGAACCTGACGGCTACTACGCCGG
>JBGPGJ010000327.1:0-3244 GCA_041483795.1 Sulfurifustaceae bacterium | reverse complement strand
CGCTCGGCGCGCTCGGGCGAGGACGGCGGCGCCTTGCCGCTCATGCACGACCACATCGAGGCGCCGATGGCGTAGAGGTCGGTCCAGGGGCCGATGTGCCCGCGTTTGTGTTGTTCCAGCGGCGCGAAGCCGAGCGTGAGCGTGTGCGCGCCCGCGCGCTTGTTGCCCTTGAACGCCGACTGCGCCGCGCCGAAGTCGAGCAGCAGCGGTCGCCCACCGGGGCGCAACCAGATGTTGGACGGCTTTATATCGAGGTGCAGCAATCCGAGTTTGTGAATCTCGCGCAGACCGTCTAGCAATTGCGAAAATACGGTACGGATAAACTTCTCCGACAACCGCCTCCCCTGGCGCTTGAGATAGGCGCGCAAATCCATGCCTTCCTCGTGTTCCATCACCAGATACACGGTGTTGTTCTCGCGGAAGAAATCGGTGACGCGCACGATGTTCGGATGCTGGAGCTTCGCCAGCGCGGCGGCTTCATCGAAAAAGCGCCGCATGCCCTGACGGAAAGGACTGTCGGTTTCGGCCGAAATGCTTTCGACCGTTTCGTCCTCGGTTCGGGTTGCTTGACTGCTCGGGAGGTATTCCTTAACGACTACCTTTCGCTGTGCTTGGGTGTCGTCGGCGAGATAAACAATACTGAAGCCCCCACCGCCCAGAGTTTTGACGATGCGGTAGTGATGGAGCATATAGCCTAAAGGCAGGGCGTTTTCGAGCTTGACGGGCACGGAGTACCTGAATCAATGCGGCCGGGATCGGATCTCCACGTCATTATATACGCAGGACCCAACGACCGGTCGGTCCGGTTTCGCCGTTCGGCTTTTTCGGTTTACCATCCGTCCTATTCTTCAGAAATTCGATTGCGCCTATGACCCTCAGCATGACCGCTTTTGCCCGGCGCGAAACCTCCACGCCGTGGGGCCATCTCGCCTGGGAGCTGCGCTCGGTGAACCACCGCTATCTCGAGGTGGCGTTGCGCCTGCCGGACGACCTGCGCGGTCTCGAGCCGAAGGTGCGCGAAAGCATCGCCGAGCGCATTACCCGCGGGCGTGTGGATGCAATGTTGTATTGGAAACCGGCCGAGGCAAACGCCGAGGCGCTCGAACTCAACGCCGCACAGCTCGCGCGCGTGGCGCAGGCGCTCAAGTCGCTCGATCAGTTCGGGTTGGCGACGGCGCCGCCAAATGGAATGGAGTTATTGCGTTGGCCCGGCGTTGTGCGTGCCCCAACACTCGACGTCGACGACCTGAGCCGCGAAGCGCTGGCGTTACTCGCGCAGGCGCTCGACGAGTTGCGCGAAACGCGCGCGCGCGAAGGCGCGCGCCTCAAGCAGTTCATGCTCGAACGCCTGCAAGCGCTCGCGCAACATGTGCAATCGGTGCGCGCCGTGTTGCCCGAGGTGGTACAGGCGTATCGCGAGCGCGTGACGACGCGACTGGCTGAGGTGAGTGGGAGTCTCGACCCCGCGCGCCTGGAGCAGGAAATCGTGCTGTTCGCCGGTCGCACCGACGTCGCTGAAGAACTCGAGCGCCTGGCCGCGCACGCACAGGAGGCGCGCCGGGTCCTCGACGGCGGCGGCCAAATCGGACGTCGCCTCGATTTCCTAATGCAGGAATTCAATCGCGAGGCCAATACGCTGGCCTCCAAGGCCGCGGACCTGCGCGTCACCAACGCCGCGGTCGAGCTTAAGGTGCTGATCGAGCAGATGCGCGAGCAGGTGCAGAATATCGAGTAAGGAGTGAAGAGTGAGGAGTTAGGAGTACGACAGAGAAGGCGGATTTATCCCCTTACACCTCACCCCTCACGCCTTACAATTTACAACAATGCAGCCTGGAAAACTCTTCATCCTCTCTGCCGCTTCCGGCACCGGTAAAACCAGCCTCGCCTCGGCGCTCGTTAAAAGTATGCCCAATGTGGAAACGTCCGTGTCGCACACCACGCGCGCCCCGCGCCCCGGAGAGCAAGACGGCGTGCACTACCACTTCGTGGATAGAAAGACGTTCGACGCCATGGTCGCGCGCGGCGAGTTTCTGGAACACGCGACGGTGTTCGGCAATTCCTACGGCACCGCGCGCATCGAAGTCGAGAGTCGGCTCCGGCAAGGCAAGAGCGTGGTGCTCGATATAGATTGGCAGGGAGCGCGGGCGGTGAAGAGTCTGATGCCGGGGACCGTGAGTATTTTTATTCTGCCGCCGTCGCGCGAAGCGCTGATAGAACGGCTAACGCGCCGCGGGCAGGACGACCCCGAGGTCATAGCGCGGCGCATGCACGAGGCGATCTCGGAGATGAGCCACTTCAAGGAGTTCGATTACGTGGTGGTGAACGACGATTTCGACCTGGCCTTGGCCGATCTTCGGCGCATTGTCCGAGGAGCGGGCGCCCCGCGCGCGTCGCACGTGGACATTCAGGCCTTATTGCGGGAATAAACGCCGAACGACTGGCACTCCCCCGTCCCGCTCGGCTAAGATAGCAAGGTGTTTTTCCCGTCCGGTCGGTTCAGATTCGAACCTAGCCCCGACCGAGGCAGATCCAGTAACCCCGCGTGGGCTCGCATTTCTCGTCAATAGCTTGAGGATGTCATGGCACGTGTCACCGTAGAAGATTGTCTCGATAATGTGGAAAACCGTTTTCAACTCGTGTTGGTGGCCGCCAAGCGCGCGCGCCAACTGACCCTCGGCGCCGAACCCCATGTGGCGCGGGGCAACGACAAGCCCACGGTGCTTGCGCTGCGCGAAATCGCGGGCGGCTTTGTGACCAACGCGATTCTCGATGAGGAGGCTCCGGTCTCCGTGGCAGAGGCAAATGAAGACGCAGCCAACCAGCCGGAAGCGGGCGGGCTCCAAGCCCCAGCCGCCGGAACCGCGAGCGACGCCTAAAGCACAGGTCCAATCCTCCGCCGGCGCGCCGAGGTTCGAACTCGCGGATCTGCGCGCGCTGCTGGAGACGTACCTGCCTGCGCCCGACGTTCACGACGTCGAGCGCGCCTATCTGTTCAGCGCGCAGGCGCACGAAGGCCAATGCCGCGTCAGCGGCGAGCCTTACATTTCCCATCCGCTCCAAGTGGCGCACTTACTCGCGAGCCTGCGGCTCGATGCGCGCTCGCTGTGCGCGGCGTTGCTGCACGATGTGATCGAAGACACCAGCACCGATCTCGCGCGCGTGGAGCGCGAGTTCGGCGCGGAGGTCGCCGAACTGGTGGACGGCGTGTCCAAGATCACGCGCATGGAGTTTCAGAGCCAGGAGG
>JBGPGJ010000326.1:0-3251 GCA_041483795.1 Sulfurifustaceae bacterium | reverse complement strand
TGTCGCGTGCTGTGACCGAAGTATTCGTGCGCCTGTACGAAGAAGGTCTCATCTACCGCGGCAAGCGCCTAGTCAACTGGGACCCGGTGTTGCACACGGCCGTGTCCGACCTTGAAGTCATTGCCGAGGAAGAGTCCGGGCATCTGTGGCACATCCGCTACCCGATCGCCGGGTCCAAAGAATATCTCGTGGTCGCCACCACACGCCCGGAAACAATGCTCGGCGACGCCGCCGTCGCCGTACACCCGGACGATGAACGTTACCGCAAGTTCGTCGGCAAAACCGTCGAGTTGCCCCTCACCGGCCGCCAAATTCCCGTCATTGCCGACGAGTACGTGGACAAGGAATTCGGCTCGGGTTGCGTGAAGATCACGCCCGCGCACGATTTCAACGACTACGAAGTCGGCAAGCGCCACAACCTGCCGCTGATTAACATCTTTACTTCTGATGCACAGATCAAATCGAAACCGAGTGACGACTTTACTTGGGGGCATAAAGCGCCGGGCAAATATGGCCTAACTGAAGCCGACAACACGCCGCTCCATGGAAAAGCGACAATAGATCTGATTCCGAAGAAGTACCACGGCCTCGACCGCTACAAGGCGCGCAAGCAAATCGTCGCCGATCTCGAAGCCGCCGGGCTGCTGGAAAAAACCGAACCGCACAAACTCATGGTGCCGCGCGGCGACCGCAGCGGCGTGGTCATCGAACCCTACCTCACCGACCAGTGGTACGTGAAAGTGGGGCCGCTCGCGGCCGAGGCAATCAAAGCGGTCGAGAACGGTCGCATCAAGTTCGTCCCGGGAAACTGGGCGAAGACCTATTACGAGTGGATACGCAATATCCAGGACTGGTGCATCTCGCGCCAGATCTGGTGGGGCCACCGTATCCCCGCGTGGTACGACGCCGAGGGAACTATTTTCGTCGCGCGCACCGCGGTGGAGGCGAAAGCCAAGGCGCGCGCCAAGCACAATAAGGACGTCCCGCTTGAACAAGACAACGACGTGCTCGACACCTGGTTCTCGTCGGCGTTGTGGCCGTTCTCTACTCTCGGCTGGCCGGATAAAACACCGGAACTGAAAACCTTCTACCCCACGAGCGTGCTCGTCACCGGCTTCGATATCATCTTCTTCTGGGTCGCGCGCATGATCATGATGGGCCTCAAGTTCGCGGGCGACGTGCCTTTCCGCGAGGTGTACATCACGGGGCTGGTGCGCGACGCCGAAGGCCAGAAGATGTCGAAGTCCAAAGGCAACATCCTCGACCCGCTCGACCTCATTGACGGCATCGATCTCGAAGCGCTGGTCGCCAAACGCACGCAGGGACTCATGCAACCGCAGATGGCGAAGAAGATCGAGCAGGCCACGCGCAAGCATTTCCCCAACGGCATCCCGGCCTACGGCACCGATGCGCTACGTTTCACCCTCGCCTCGCTCGCCACCCAGGGCCGCGATATCAAGTTCGATTTAGGGCGCATCGAGGGTTATCGCAACTTCTGCAACAAACTCTGGAACGCGGCGCGCTACGTGCTCATGAACACCGAGGGTCAGGATTGTGGAAGTCACGGCGGTGCGATCGTCCTTAATGAATTCGACCATTGGATCCGCGCACGCATAAACAACGCAATCGTCGAAGTCGAGACCGCCTTCCGCGACTATCGCTTCGATCTCGCCGCGCAGGCCATTTACAGTTTCGTGTGGCACGAGTACTGCGACTGGTATCTCGAACTCTCCAAGGTGGTGCTGACCGACCCGCGCGCGAATGCCGAGGCTAAGCGCGGCACGCGCCACACGCTGGTCAACGTGCTCGAGACCGCGCTACGGCTGCTGCACCCGATCATGCCCTTCATCACCGACGAGATCTGGCAGCGTGTTGTGCCGCTCACGGGCAAGACGGGTCCGACCATCATGTTACAGCCGTACCCGAAGTCCGAGCCGATCAAAGAAAAAACCGACGTCACGCACGAGGTCGAATGGGTCATGGCTGTGGTCGGCGCCCTGCGCACCATCCGCGCCGAACGCGACATTGCACCCGGCAAGCCCTTGCCCGTGTTGCTCGCCGACGGAGCCGAACACGAACACGGCTGGCTGAAGAAAAACGAGCACTACCTCAAGACGCTCGCGCGTACCGAGTCGCTCACCTGGTTGAGCAAAGGCCAACCCGCGCCCGAATCCATCATGCAACTCGTGGGACGCATGAAGGTCCTCGTTCCCCTCGGCTCGCTCATCAATAAACAAGCCGAACTTGATCGGCTCAAGAAAGAGATGGACAAGATCGAAAAGGAAATCGCCAAAGCCCGCGGCAAACTTGCCAATAGTGATTTTGTCGCTCGCGCACCGAAGCAAGTGGTTGAACAAGAGCAGAAACGCGTACAGGAGTTTGAAGCCGCGCTTGCCAACCTCAAGACCCAGCACGCCAAAGTTGCCGTCCTCCCCGGCTGACCTACAAGCTCCCCCTTAAATTCCCTCTCCCTCCGCATCGGCTACCGCAATCAGATATACTTTCTTCATTGCATAAACTGTCGGCGTGTCAAAGGATATCGAGATGAACCTCAGCATCGAACATGAACGCGAAGAAGACGGCCGTTGGTTGGCCGAAGTGCCGGAGTTACCTGGCGTGCTCGCTTATCGGGTGAGCGCCGAAGAAGCGATGGCCAAGGTCGAAGTGTTGGCCCTGCGTGTTATTGCCGACCGCCTTGAGCACGGCGAGGCACGCCCGATGTCAATCCACATCTCCCTTGCCGCCGCAGCATGAGTCAATGGCCATCGGCCAAGGCCAAACGTGTCCTCGCTGCTCAAGAGTCAATCCGGTTCTCACAAGACGCTCGCGTTCCGGTTCGCCGGATTTTGTCTTCGCCTTTCACGACAGCGACGAGATCGGCCCAAAAATGCTCGCCCGTATCGCCAAACACACCGGGCTTACGCCGGACAATCTTTAGTGGGTGAGGGAATTTGAGATTGCGTTGGGGAACCTCAAGACTCAACACGCGAAAGTCGCGGCCCTGTCCGGTTAGGCCCGGCGCATGACGACCTCGCCACTGCCACGCATCGTGATCATCGGCGGCGGCGCCGGCGGGCTCGAACTGGCGAGCCAGCTCGGGACGACACTCGGACGCCGCGGGCGGGCGCAGATCGCGCTTATCGACGCCTCGCTCACGCACCTGTGGAAACCGCTGCTGCACGAGGTCGCCGCCGGCACGCTCGATTCGCACGAAGACGATCTCGACTACCTGGCGCAGGCCAAGTGGCGCC
>JBGPGJ010000325.1:0-3263 GCA_041483795.1 Sulfurifustaceae bacterium | reverse complement strand
GGTATTTTGATCGAGGAGTATGCCGGGGCCTTCCCGGCGTGGCTTGCGCCGGTGCAGGCGACCGTGCTGACGATTACTGACGCCCAGACGGACTATGCCCGCAACGTATGCAAGACCCTTGGCGATCGGGGGCTACGCGTCGAGAATGACTTGAGAAACGAGAAAATCGGCTTTAAAATTCGAGAACATACGTTACAGCGCATCCCTTACCTGCTGGTGGTGGGTAAGAAGGAAGCGCAAGACGGTACCGTCGCCGTGCGCACGCGTAAGGGCGAGGATCTGGGAGCGATGCCGACCGAGGCGTTCGCCACCCGACTTGCCCGGGAGATTGCGGGCCGCGGCGCTTTTATTATGTCTCAGAATATTTCGGAGGACAGTCAACATCGCGACATCTAAGGAGATTCGAATCAATGGGCGGATCAACGCACCGAAGGTGCGATTGATCGGCAGCGACGGTCAACAGGTCGGTATCGTCTCGTTACCCGAAGCCTTGCGTAGCGCGGAAGAAGCCGGTCTCGATCTTGTGGAGATTTCCCCGCAAGCAGCGCCGCCCGTATGCCGCGTCATGGACTTCGGGAAGTTTCAGTACGAAGAGAGTAAACGCCGGCACGCCGCCAAGCGCAAGCAAAAACATATCCAGGTCAAGGAAGTTAAGTTCCGCCCCGGCACGGACGTGGGGGATTACCAGACCAAGCTGCGCAATTTGATTCGATTCCTGGAAAGCGGAGACAAGGCGAAGGTCACGCTACGCTTCCGTGGACGCGAGATGGCGCATCAGGAGCTCGGCGTGGAGATGCTCAAGCGTATCGAAAACGATCTCAAGGACTACGCTACGGTGGAAGCGCATCCACGGCTCGAGGGCAGACAGATGGTCATGATCCTCGCGCCAAGCGTCAAACGCAGTGGTAGCGCGGCGCCGAAAGAGGTCTTGAAGGCAACGTCGAAAAAACCGGGACAGCCGCCGAAGGAAAAGGCGAGCAGCGCATAGTAACGACGAAGTTTAGCCACACCGTTTATGACAAAACGGCTTTTAAACCGCCGCTGGGGCTACGTGGTGCCTGCCGGGCATTGTTAGAATTAGGAGTTCAAAACCATGCCGAAGTTGAAAACCAATCGGGGCGCCGCCAAGCGCTTCAAACGTAGTGCACGCGGCGGCTTCAAGCGCGGGCACTCGCACAAGCGGCACATCCTCACCAAGAAGCGCGCGAAGCGCAAGCGGCAGTTGCGCCCGGTCGTCGTGGTGCACGGCACCGACGTGGCGCGTCTTCGTCAGCTTCTGCCATATAGTTAGATTTGAGGAGAATGTCCCATGCCACGCGTCAAACGCGGAGTTACTTCGCACGCGCGCCACAAGCGCGTGCTCAAGCGCGCCAAGGGGTACTACAACGCCCGGCGCAAACTGATCAAGACTGCCAAACAGGCGGTGATGAAGGCGGGGCAATACGCCTATCGCGACCGGCGCGTGCGCAAACGCGAGTTCCGGGCGCTCTGGATCGTGCGCATCAACGCCGGCGCGCGTGAGTGCGGCCTATCCTACAGCCGCTTCATCAATGGGTTGATGAAGGCCTCGATCGAAATTGACCGCAAGATCCTGGCCGATCTCGCGGTGCACGATAAGAAGGCCTTTGCTGTCCTTGCTGACCGCGCCAAGACCGCCCTCGCCGCCTGAGCGCGGGGCGACCCGCCGATCACGGGAAGTGACGGGGGAGCGGCGGACACCGTTCCCTTTGTGCGAATATCGAGTGCACCGCCGTGAACGAAACCACCGTAATGCTGGAAAGTCAGATTGAGCGCCTGCTTGTCGAGGCCGAGGCGGCGCTCGGCTCGACCAGCGACGTGTTAGCGCTCGAAGACATCCGGGTTCGGTATCTCGGCAAGAAAGGCCTTCTCACCGAACGGCTGAAGAGCCTGGGTCATCTATCGCCGGAGGAACGTCCGCGCGCGGGTAAGCTCGTAAACGACGCCAAAGAACGGCTGCAGGCGAAGCTTGTCCAGCGCAAACACGTCCTAGAGTCCTCCGGTCGCGCGCAACAACTCGCCGACGAAAAGATTGACGTAACCTTACCGGGGCGTGGAGTGCGCATGGGCGGCCTGCACCCCATCACGCGCACGCTCGAACGCCTCGAGGCGATCTTCGCCGGCATGGGTTTCAACATCGCCGACGGCCCGGAGATCGAGGACGACTACCACAACTTCGAGGCGCTCAATATTCCGGCGGACCATCCGTCGCGTGCGATGCACGACACGTTCTATTTCGACGCGCACCGGTTGCTGCGCACCCATACCTCGCCGGTACAGGTGCGCTACATGGAGAGCCATAGACCGCCAATCCGCGTCGTCGCCGCCGGGCGCGTTTACCGCTGCGATTCGGACGTGACGCATACGCCGATGTTTCACCAAATTGAAGGACTGATGGTGGACGAGCGCGTCACGTTCGCGGACTTGAAAGGCGTGTTGGGCGCGTTTCTTGAAAGCTTCTTTGAAACCCAGCTTAAGCTGCGCTTTCGTCCCTCGTACTTCCCGTTTACCGAACCCTCGGCCGAGGTCGACATAAGTTGCGTGATCTGCGGACAGAAGGGTTGCCGCGTATGCAAGAACACCGGCTGGCTCGAGGTACTCGGCTGCGGCATGGTGCACCCGGAGGTGTTTCGTCACGTTAGCGTAGATAGCGAGCGCTGGACCGGCTTCGCCTTTGGACTCGGCGTCGAGCGCTTGGCGATGCTGCGATATGGCGTGAACGATTTGCGCATGTTCTACGAAAATGATCTGCGTTTTTTGCAACAGTTTAAATAAACGACTCAACGCAAAGACGCGAGGACGCAAAGGACAATTAAAGATGTCAAAAAATCTAGTTCTTGTCATTCTCTGCGCCTCTGCGCCTTTGCGTTGAGTTTTTTGACATATGAAAATCAGCGAGAAATGGCTGCGTGAGTGGGTGTCGCCGAAACTCGACGCCAAGGCCTTGGCCGAACGGCTGACACTGGCGGGAATCGAGGTCGGTTCGCTCACGCCTGCCGCCGCCAAGCTCGAGCGCGTGGTCGTGGGCGAGATCCGCTCGATGACGCCGCATCCGTCGGCTGATCGCTTGCGCGTATGTGAAGTAAGCATCGGCAAGAACAAATCGCTCACCATCGTCTGCGGTGCGCCCAATGTACGCGTCGGTATGAAGGCGCCGGTAGCGTTAGCTGGCGCAGTCTTGCCCAACGGCATGGGCATTCAGGAAACCGAGGTTCACGGGACTTTTTCCAGCGGCATGTTGTGTT
>JBGPGJ010000324.1:0-3266 GCA_041483795.1 Sulfurifustaceae bacterium | reverse complement strand
GTTGGGCCTACAATCTCGACGTCAAGCCGGTGGCGTTCGACCCGCAACGCGCCCGGGCGTTGCTTACCGAGGCCGGTTTCAAGCCCGGCGCCGACGGCATCATGGAGAAGGGCGGCAAGAAGCTCGCGTTCTCGCTGCGGGTTCCGATCGAGAAGGAGAGCGAAGCGGTCAAGCGCGTGGTGTTGGCGTTTCAGAATTACTTGAAGGCGGTCGGCATCGCCATCAACGTCCAGTTCCAGGAGTGGCAGGCGTGGAAGGAAGACGTTTTTCTCGATCACAATTTCGACATCATGTTCGCCTCGTGGGTGTTCGACGACTCGGCCGACATTTCCTCGTTGTTTCACTCGGCCGAGATCGGCGATTGGAAGAACAACTTCGGCGGTTACTCCAGCCCCGAGATCGACGGCCTGATCGTCGAGAGCAAGCTCACGCTCGATCACGAGAAGCGCCGCACCATCAACCGCAAGCTGCACGCGCTGCTCGCCGAAGAACAGCCTTACACTTTCCTGTGGACGCTCACCAATTACAGCGCTTACCACAAAAAGCTGCGCCGGGTGCAGATCCATCCGTACAAGTTCTTCTCGTTCGCGGACGAATGGTTCATCCCGGAAAGCGAGCAGAAGTAATCCTTTTTTTAGGAAAATATGACTTATATGATTACTTGTCGCAGAGACGGTCGCTCCAGCATACAGCCCAGGGTGCAACAAAACTCATTGCACCCGTTCGCCGGCGCGAACACATGTTAAATGTGTTCGCGACCGCCCCGGCTCACCCGTGCGCTCGCGACATTCGCGCGTCCCTGCACAGCACAAAGACGCAGAGAAAATCACACGGGTGATAAACTATAAATCTCTGCGCCTCCGCGTCTCTGCGTCAGAAATTCATATTAATCATTTTCTCTCCCCGTGAAACTCGCCGCCATTAAACCCGTCGGTCGCGTGCTCGTGCGCGAGCTGGCGGTGACTGCGCTGTTGCTTCTCGGCGTGAGCGCGGTGGTGTTTGCGATCCTGAATCTCGCGCCGGGCGATCCCTTCAGCGTGCTGCTCGAGGGCCAACTGCCGCGCGCCGACGTCGCCATCGGTCTGCGCGAGGCGCTCGGTGTGCCGCAGACCTGGGTCGGCCGCTACGTCGCGTGGTTCGGCAAGCTGGTGCAGGGCGATCTCGGACACTCCGTGCGCACCGGCCTGCCGGTGTTGCCGGAATTGGCGCGCGCCGGACTCAACACGCTTTATCTCACGCTCGGCTCGTTGCTCTTGACGCTCCTGATTGCGGTGCCGATCGCGGTGCACGCCGCGGCGCGTGGCGATACCCTCGGCAATACCGCCGCCACCATTGGTGCCTACGTGCTGTCCGCGGTGCCGGTATTCTGGTTCGGCTATATCGTGGTTTATATCTTCATCCACCAGTTCGGCCTGTTTCCGTTGATCTCGGGCGCGACCTCGAACCAGCCGCACGCCTGGTTGTATTTCCTGGTGCCGATCTTCGTGCTCGGGGTCGCGAGCGGCACGCTCGCCGAGATGATCCGGCACCTGCGCGAGGAACTGACGCGCGTGCTGGACGAGGACTACATCCGCACCGCGCGCGCCAAGGGCGCCGCCGTCTGGCGGCACGCGTTCAAGGAGGGTTTTCTAATTCCAGTCACCGAAATCATGAGCGCCAAGATCCCGTTCCTGATCGGCGGCGCGGTGATCGTGGAGCAGGTGTTCAACTGGCCCGGCATGGGGCGCATGGCTTGGCAAGCGGCGCAGGATCGCGACTTCCCGGTGATCATGGGCATCGCCCTGGTCGCGGCGGTGTTCGTGCGTTTCGGCAACTTGGTGCAGCGCGTGGTGTTCACCATCGTCAACCCGCGCGCCTCGAAAGAGTGAACATGGTGCGGCACTACGTCCAGACCCCCGGTCCCATCGGCGAGTTCTCCGAGCTGCCGCTGTGGCAGCGCGCGGCGCCGCTCGATCTGGTTTACGTGGGCTACGGCCTGCTGACGGTATTGGCGGTGGTACTGTCGTACCTGCTCGGTGCCTTCGGCTGGTTGCCCGCCGACCCGCAGCAGATGAATCTAGACTCGATCAACGCGCCCGCGTTCACGGCCGGGCATTGGCTCGGCACCGACTTCCTCGGGCGCGACCTGCAGGCGCGGTTGATTCTCGGCATCCAGGCGTATTTCCTGCCCGGTTTGCTGGCGATCGCGATCGCCCTCGTCGGCGGCAGCCTGCTTGGCGTGCTGGCCGGTTACCGCGGCGGCTGGTTCGAAACCGTGATCACCTACTTCAACAACCTGCTCGATTCGTTTCCACGGTTGGTGCTGATTCTGCTCGTCATCGCGGCATTCCGGCCCGAGATCTACTACGTCATGGTCGTGGTCGGGATCACCAGCATGCCGGCGATCGCGAACCTGATCGCGGGCAAGATCGGTTTTCTGCGCGCCAAGAACTTTATCGAGGCCGCGCACGCGCTTGGGCTG
Organism: Sulfurifustaceae bacterium; assembly: GCA_041483795.1. Taxonomy (GTDB): domain Bacteria; phylum Pseudomonadota; class Gammaproteobacteria; order Acidiferrobacterales; family Sulfurifustaceae; genus JAHFQD01. The sequence goes on along the minus strand of JBGPGJ010000324.1, from coordinate 805 downwards.
CCGGCGCACACGGTCATTCTCAAGCACATCCTTTGGTACAACTGCCGCACGCTGCTTGTGATCCAGGCCACACTCGGTATGGCCGAGGCGATTCTGATCGAAACCAGTCTCAGCTATTTGGGCTTCGGCGTGCAGGAACCGACACCGTCCTGGGGCAACATGGTTCAGGCCGGCGCGAATTATTTTCTGCAGGGCAACTTTTGGCCCTCGACCGCGCCGGCGCTCGCCATCCTCGCGACTATTCTCGGCTTCCAGGTGCTGGGCGACGGGCTCAATAACCTGCTCGTAGGAAAGCGGGGGCGGTAAATGTCTCCCGATCATGTCTTTGTCGGCACAAAGTTCATAAGACGAGCTTCGCTTCGTTCGTCCGGTCATAGTCTATGAACGCGCCGCTACTCGCCATTAAGAGCCTACGGACCTATTTCTATTCGCGCGCCAAACGCGCCTTCATCCGCTCGGTGGACGACGTGAGCTTGAGCGTCGAGCGCGGCGAGACGCTCGGTGTCGTCGGCGAGAGCGGGAGCGGCAAGAGTGTCACCGCGCTCTCGGCGGCGGGACTCGTCAGCGCCGGACCCGGCGTAGTCGGCGGACGAATAGAACTGCATTCCGACGCCGTGCAGCGCAATCTGCTCGAAGGCCTCGAGCGCTACGTGCGTGTCGAGGAACACGACGGGCGCGTCATGGCGGTGGACAAAGACGAACGCGGCTGGCGCCGACACGCCGAGACTCTGATGCAAGGCGTGCGCGGCAAGGAAATCGCCATGATCTTTCAAAATCCGCGCTCGGCGCTAAACCCGTATTCCTC
>JBGPGJ010000323.1:0-3266 GCA_041483795.1 Sulfurifustaceae bacterium | reverse complement strand
GCCCTGATTGAAAAACGGAGTTCCATCGGCAAAAACTGGATATGGCGGTGCCATATTGATTTCTCACGACCCGACCCGAAAATCTGGGAATTCCTGGCACGCTACATAAAAATATTCGACGCAGCGATCTTTTCGGCTCCGGCATTTGCGCGGGATCTTCCGATCAAACAAGTCCTGATATCTCCATCGATCGATCCGCTGAGTGAAAAGAACAGGGACTTATCGGAAGAGGATGTACAATCGGTCTTTGACCGCTTCGGCATTGATCGATCCAGACCGGTGGTAACGCAGATTTCGCGATTTGATTTTCTCAAAGACGCCGAGTGACGTCGCTGCGGAAAAGCGACAACGATGGTTAAGGGTTCCCGCCTGTCCGTCCCGTAAGCGTTTCCACTTCCCGCAGATTCGCGCGCTTCATCGGCTTGCCGTCCGTCGGACTCATGGGAGTTTCGCGCACCGAGCGGCGATTGAACACGCATAACTCTATCGCTACTTCGTCAGCGGTAAAGCGAAAGGCGGGCAGCGTTTCGTAACGATCGCCACCGAAGCGCAACCGTCGTTCGGTCTGCCCGAAGGGGATCTTATGTTCGGTAAGCCACAATCCTATTTCCTCCGGCGACTCGGCGCTGACGTGCAATTCAATCGCGGCGCCCTCCGTGACGGTACCTGCGAGCACCGATCCAACAAGTCGCGGATCGAAGCAATGGAGGAATCGCATCGCCTCAATTGCGACACCGCGCAGGGTTGTCACGCGGTTCGACAGCTGCTTGCCTTGGAAAAGCTCGAGATACTGTCGCAGTTCGTGCTCAATTTCCTCGTTGCTCGGCAGGTGTTTGGCCTCTGGCAGCGCGAGGCGCTCCGCGGCCTTGCGCTTGACGGCGGCGTAATCGCGCGCGCCCTCCTCGGCCAGAATGCGCGCCGCCTCGCGCGCCAGACGCGTGCGCATCTCCTCGGCTCCGCGCAGCGCATGCCGATAAGCGCGCCTCGCGCGCCCCGAGCTTGGCGGGGATTTAGAAGAGTTTCTCCCGGACATTTTCGGTTTCGGTCGTCGGTGTCGGCGTAGTCGCCGGCGTATCCCCGGTGACGGTGGGTATGTCGGCGCCGGTTTCAGTACCCTTGACGAAATACTCTTCAATCGCCTGTGGGTCGGACGGATCGGTGGGTTTGCCGGTTTCGCTATTCACCGTTGCCTTGACAATATTTTCCGGCGGCACGAGCGGCTTTTCCGGGACGTCCTTAAGCGCCTCGCGCATGTACTCAATCCAGATCGGCAGCGCCGCGCGCCCGCCGGTTTCGGCACGCCCGAGCGGCGCCGGCTGATCGAAGCCGATCCACGCGGTGGCGACGAGATCGCTGTTGAAGCCCGAAAACCACGCGTCACGGTACTCATTGGTGGTGCCGGTTTTGCCAGAAAGATCCTTGCGGCCCAACACCAACGCCGCGCGCCCAGTGCCTTCTCGGATGACGTCGCGCATCATACTCGTCATCAGGAACGCGATCTCGGGCGAGAGTTTTCGCACCGCCGCGCGCGGCGCCGGGTTGCCGGCATCGCCCGTGGTAGCTGGTTTCGCCGCGGGCGCGGGCACGCAGTTGTCGCACGCGAGCGTCGGGCTCGCTTGAAACAGCACACGATGCTCGGCGTCCTCGATGCGGGTAATGAAGTAAGGCTCGACCTGGAAGCCGCCGTTGGCGAACACGCTAAAGGCGCTCGCCATTTGCATCGGCGTGGCCGACGCCGTGCCGAGTGCGAGCGACAGGTTGCGGGGAAGCTTGGCGGCCTCGAAGCCGAAATGCTCTTCTAGGTAGTTGATCGTATACGGGACACCGATCGCCCGCAGCAGGCGTACGGAAACTAGGTTAAGCGACAGCGCTAGCGCTTTGCGCAGACGCGTAGGGCCGAAAAATTTCTTGCTGTAATCCTCCGGTCGCCATTCCTCTTCGAGATTGGTGTCCTCAATAACGATCGGCGCGCCGCTCACCGTGGTCGCCGGAGTGAAACCCTTCTCGAGTGCCGCGGTCCAGATGAATGGCTTCATGCTCGAACCCGGCTGGCGTTCGGCCTGAATAACGCGGTTAAAACTCGAGGCGTAAAAATCGAATCCCCCGGCGAGCGCCACGATCGCCCCATCGCCCGGCCGCAGCGCGACGACTGCGCCCGCGACCTGCGGCACCTGCGCCAGCCACCAACCTTCCGCGACCGGTGGCTCGCCCGCTTCCGCCTCGCGGTATTGGAGGTACACGATATCGCCCGGCTTGACGACATCGGATGCGGTCTTGGGCGATGCGCCGACTGCATTTTCATCCACGTAAGGACGCGCCCAGGCGAGGCCGGGCCATTCGACGGTGACGTTGGTGCCGTCCTGCGTGTATACCACCGCTGACTTATCTTCGGTCGTGGTCACGATCCCCGCCACCAAACCGCCGAGCACGTGGTAGTCCTTAAGCATGTCGTCGAACCGGTCGTGATCGGGTGTCCCGCGCCAGGTCAGATGGGCCGTTGCGCCACGATAACCATGACGGCGCTCGTACTCCATCAACCCCTTGCGTAGTGCGCGATTGGCCGCCGCCTGATGGCGACCGTCAATCGTGGTGTAAACGTCGAATCCGCCGCCGTAGGCTTTCTCGTCGTAGGTTTTGAATAACTCCTGCCGAACCATTTCGGCCACGTAAGACGCTTCCACCTCGTAACGCACGGCGTGTTTGGATGCCGTCAATAGCCCCTTGAGTGCCTGCTCGAGTGTGGTGTCATCCACGTAACCGAGTTTGTTCATTTGGCGTAATACGTAATTGCGCCGCTCCAGCGCGTTTTCCGGGTTGGCGAGCGGATTGTCGCGTGACGGCGCCTTGGGCAAGCCGGCAAGCATGGCTACCTCTGAGAGCGTCAGGTCCTTGAGGTTCTTGCCGTAGTAGATTTGCGCGGCCGCGGCAAAACCGTAAGCGCGGTTGCCGAGGAAGATCTTGTTGACGTAGAGTTCCAAAATTTCTTTTTTGGTCAGCTCGCGTTCGAGTTTGAAGGCGAGCAACACCTCTTTGACCTTGCGGGTGTAGGTCTTTTCCGGGCTTAGAAAATAGTTGCGCGCGACCTGCATGGTGATGGTGCTGCCGCCCTGCGAGTGGGCGCCTGAGCGCAGGTTGGCGATAGCCGCGCGCAGGATGCCCTGAAAATCCACGCCGCGGTGATAAAGGAAGGCGTGATCCTCGGCCGACAAAATAGCTTGGATGAGCTGCTCCGGTACCTCGTCAATTTTGATCGGGACGCGTTTCTC
>JBGPGJ010000322.1:0-3276 GCA_041483795.1 Sulfurifustaceae bacterium | reverse complement strand
GATTGACACCAAGTTGTTTCGGCTTTTTTCGGATTTGGAATGGCGTATTCAACCCGACTGGATTCTGAACGCCGGAGCCATGTATGAACATAACGACATTACCGGTGGCAATGTCTCCCCGCGTGTCGCCGTCAACTATCACCTGAGCCCAGCGCAGACACTGCGCACCAGTATCTCGCGCGCCTACCGCACGCCGTCCGACTTCGAAAGCCGTGCGGACGCCGCGTACCGCTTCAGCGACGGCGCCGCACTCGATCAACTCTTTAAGTCTACTCAATCGCTCGCGCCGGAGCAGATCACCGCCTATGAACTCGGATACCTCGGACAGTTTTCCGATCCGCGGGTGTTTGTAGATTTAAAAGTTTTTCACGAAGAAATTCGCCACATTATCGCCGAGTACCGAGATACCTCGATCCCGGAGTTAAGCACAAACCCAAACGGAAGCAAGACATTTAACAATGACGGCAGCGCCGACGTTGGCGGCGCCGAAGCGCAGCTTAAGTGGTTTCCCACTACGCGCACCCAGTTCGTTCTTGCCTACGCCTATACCCACCAAACCGGTCGCACTTTTCATCAGGTTCCCAACCAGTATGCAGCGACCGACTCCTCCACGCCGCTGCATACCCGGAGCCTGCTCGCCGTGCACCGATTCGATAGCGGCATCGAGGGTAGCCTCGCGTACTACAAGCTGGGCCGGTTCCGTTTCCTCGAGGCGCGAGACTATACGGGGGACTACAACACCGTGGATGCGCGTTTGGCGTACCGCTGGCGCCTGGGACGCGAAGCGATGGAAATTTCACTCGTCGGTCAAAACCTGACCGGCGACTATTACGACTACGATCACGCACGCGTTTTCGACAAGCGTTATTTCGTGAATCTGAGCCTGAAGTTGAAATAACGCATGACCCGGCACCGCCTAGTCGCACTATTGCTTCTACTCTCGCTACCGCCGCTCGCGTTCATGACCGCGGGCACGGCGACGGTCGCGTTTAAGGTACTGGTGGTGCTCAGTAAACCCGATGGGGCCTACGCGCAGGTCGCGCAGATCGTTCAAACCGAACTTGCGGCTAAGAACCGATCCGACATCGAGATCAAGACCCAACCGCTCGCCGACTTCCGCGCCGCCGATACGTATACTTCCACACCGACTTTGATCGTCACCGTCGGCGTCGAAGCCGCGCGAGGCGTGGCGCAAGCGAACCCCCCGGCGCCAATTCTACATACGTTGCTGCCGCGCGAGACGGCAATCGAGATTCTACGCGCCGGTCGCGGAGGAAAATCCACAACCCATCGAGACTCGGCCATTTTTCTCGATCAACCGATCGGTCGCCAGTTCGATCTGTTGCAAATTGCGCTGCCGTTGCACAAGCGGGTGGCGGTGATTCTTGGCCCCGCGACACAAAATCAGGAAACCGAACTGCGCGCCGCTGCGCGCGAACGTTCGCTCACTGTCAACATCGTTACCCTCCATCGCCGAGAGGAGCTTCTGCCCGCGCTTGAGAAGCTCCTGGATGACAACGATGTTCTGTTTTCCATGCCCGAACCGCTCGCCTATAACAGTGAAACCATCCACCACGTATTGCTCACGACCTATCGTTACAAAATTCCGGTGATGGGGCTGTCCAAGGCGTACGTGGACGCCGGCGCATTGCTCGCTGTTTACTCAACGCCGGAACAGATCGGACATCAGGCGGCACAATTGCTATCGTCGCTACCTATCGCGAAAGCGGTGTTGCTCCCCGCGCCCAGCTATCCAAAATATTTTATGATCTCGGTCAATCGGCGCGTGGCGACCTCGCTCGACCTGTCCCTGGATAGCGAGAATGCGCTGCAACACAAACTCGAAGCGTTGCCTCAGCCGAAACGGTGACGCGGCGGTAAATCGAAGAAGGAGTGCCGGCGCGGGGGAATACTCAGCCGAAATGGCAGACGTAATCGAGCAGATCCGTGATTTCGATCTCGAAGTGGGAGTTCCCGGGAACATGGAAGCTCTCGCCCGCCTGATAGTCGCGCCAGCTTTGTTCGTTCGTGAGTTTCACCCTGCAGTGACCCTGAGTAACGTCAATCCGCTCCGGCGCCTGGGTGCTGAAGCGGTACGTGCCGGGTAACATCACGCCAAGCGTCTTCATCTCGCCCGCGGGGGTAATGATCGTGCGGCTCGTGACCCGGCCGTCGTGATAGACGTTGACCTTCTTCTTCACTTCAACATTCTGAAAACTCATTGTCAGCTCCGAGTAAAGGAAAAACTCAACGCAAAGGCGAAGCGGGATTTTCGCGGATGCACTTAACGTGCATCCGCGCCGCTGAGCGCCGGTACACGGAAGTACCGGCCGTGGTATCCGCAGCTACCACTGTTACGCCAAGGATGGCAGGCACACATTGCGCCTTTGCGTTGGGCCGTTGTTATTTCTTCCCCCGCCGTTTCTTGGCGGCGATGCGCATGCGCAGTGCATTGAGTTTAATAAAGCCTTCGGCGTCCTTCTGGTTGTAGGCACCCTTGTCTTCCTCGAAGGTGGCGACGGTCGGATCGAACAGCGAATCCGACTTCGAATCGCGCCCAACGACCATCACGTTGCCTTTGTAGAGCTTGACGCGTACCCAGCCATTTACGCTCTGCTGCGTGTGATCAATCAGCGCCTGGATCGCCTTGCGCTCCGGACTCCACCAGTAACCGGTGTAGATAAGCGAGGCGTAGCGTGGCATCAACTCGTCCTTAAGGTGCGCCACCTCGCGGTCGAGGCAAATCGATTCGATTGCACGATGCGCCTTGAGCATGATGGCGCCGCCGGGCGTCTCGTAGCAGCCGCGCGACTTCATGCCGACATAACGATTCTCCACCAGATCGAGCCGTCCGATGCCGTGCTTGCCGCCGAGGCGATTGAGTTCGGCTAGCGCCTTGGCCGGCGAGAGCTTTTTGCCGTTTACTGCAACGATGTCGCCTAATTTGTACGCGAGCTCGACGTACTCCGGCAACCCCGGTGCTTTCTCCGGAGAAACTGTCCAGCGCCACATGTCTTCTTCCGGCTCACGCGCGGGGTCTTCGAGGATTCGGCCCTCGTAGGAAATGTGCAGCAGGTTTGCGTCCATCGAGTACGGCGAACCGCCTTTCTTCTTGCCCTCTATCGGAATGCCGTGCTTCTCGGCGTAGGCAAGCAACTTCTCACGTGAGGTCAGATTCCATTCGCGCCACGGTGCAATCACCTTTACATCGGGCTTGAGCGCGTAGTAGCCGAGCTCGAAGCGCACCTGATCGTTACCCTTGCCGGTGGCGCCATG
>JBGPGJ010000321.1:0-3279 GCA_041483795.1 Sulfurifustaceae bacterium | reverse complement strand
GCGAATTCGACGAACACATCACCGCCCCACTACACGGCTTCGCCGGCGCCGACGACTATTACGCACGCTCAAGCTCGCGCCAGTATCTGCGTCGCATCGCCGTACCGACGCTCATCGTGCACGGTCGTGACGATCCCTTCATGTCCGAAGCAGCGATTCCCACTGCCGACGAACTTTCCCCTGCGATCACTTTTGAACTTTACCGTCACGGGGGTCACGTGGGTTTTGTCTCAGGCGTCTGGCCCTGGCGCGCGTGTTACTGGCTAGAGAAACGAATTCCAGATTTTCTGCAACCGCACTTGGGAAACCTCTGATTTGATGATTGTTCACCGCAAAGACGCGAAGGGTGCCTGCCATCCCTGGCGCAGCACTAGTGGCTGCGGACACCACGGCCGGTACTTCCATGTACCGGCGCTCAGCGGCGCGGGTGAGGCGGGGCTATCGCAGATGCACTTAACGTGCATCTGCGCCGCCGAACGGGTGCAACGGGTTTTTGCACCCTGGGCTGCACACGTTAAGTGCATCCGCGACTGCTCCACTTCGCCTTTGCGCTCTTTGTGCTGTACAGGGGTGAGCCGTGCAGCGGCGAACGGGCAGACAGGAAGTCTGCCCTGGACTTTGTCGCGAAGCAGGGAAGGCGAAGCGACAAAGTACGAACGTCGCAAGCGCAGGGGTGAGCCGGGACAGTCGCGAACACAATAAGGAAGCCCTACTCGCTGGGCTCGTTCGTCCTGTCATATGTTTTCATGTGTTCGCTCCGGCGAACGGGTGCAATGAGTCTTCTTGCACCCTGGGCTGCACGCAGGAGCGACCGCCTTTGCGGTGAGAACTAGTTTTCTTGGGAATTAATCAGAGGTTCCTTAGGTTATAGCGCTACCTGTTCGTAAAACCACTAAGGAATGTCTCGCGGTCCTTGTCCGAGCCAAGCTCATCCGCTAATCGTCGGTAGAATTGCAGGCGGTCAGTGGTTTCCTTTGCCGTCCTGCGCACCAATACTTTTGCAACCGGGCCCAGGAAAACAGCGAGTCGTTGCTCCGCCTCTTTCAGCTCCGCCTCATCCCACCCCCGCCCCGCCGGCTGTGCGGCGGGCGCCGCCACTGGCGCTCTCAGCTCCGCCACGCCCACGGTGATGCTGCGCGCGGCGAGAAATCGTTGCCGCGGTTCTCCTTCCGGCAGCACCTCGGCGAGCATCCGATAAAATGTTTCATTATCCTGTGCGCGGCTCGCCGTTTTTTTGACCAACACCGTCGCCAGCGGACCGATGAACTCGGCCAGCTCCTGCGCCAGCTGCCGCAGCTCGCTCTCGCTCCGGGCTGGCGCGAGCGGCGACGGTGCGGCCCGCTCCTGCTCGGCGAGAGCCTGAGTCACGCGTGTCGTGACCATTCCCCCTTGAGCGGGGACTTTCAGCGCGTACACCTCGTGCTCCTTGGCGTGCTTGTCCTTGCGTACGCCGAGATGGATGAAAAGCGGCGCATACTCTTGGGACAGGCACGCGATGACGTCGTAGAACGAGCGTGACACCAAAATCTGGTTAGGTTCGGCGAAACTCATCACGCGTTGCGCGTTATTGATGCCGTCGCCCAACGGATTGAGCTGGCCGCTCAGAGTCTTGAGGACTTTTACCGGGCCGAGGTTGATGCCGATGCGTATCTTGGGGGCGACCTCACCGCCGCTATACGCGGCGGCGAGCGATTCGCGCAGCCGCATCGCGGCCAACAGCGCCTCCTCCGGATCGCCCAGATAACACAACGCGGCACCGTCACCGGTGTCCACGATGATGCGCTCGCTTTCGGGAATGTCCACGATCGCATCCGCGATCAACTGCTGCAGACGGCCGGACATGTTGATTTGACGCGTCACGGATTGCTCGGTGTACCTGGCGATGTCCAGGAACACCACACTACACAACCAGGTCCGGCTTTGGCGCTCGGAGTTGTACATGGATGCGCCGCGGCGGCGTCACTCCTCCAGCATTTTCATCGCCTTCTCCAGACTGCGGCGCATGCGGTTAAACGACGTCGCGAGCACGCTGATCTCGTCCTTTCCGCCCTCGGAGAATTCAGGCGTGTCGAACTTACCGCGGCTGACTTCGTCGGCAACACGCGCCATGCGCACAACCGGCTGGGTCACGATATAGCGCAGCATAACGTTGAGGATGATCGTGATGGCGATGAAAACGCCGATCAGCGCCCCCATGAATGTATAAAACGTATTGCGCGCCTGCTCGATGGGTAATGACATCGGCACCGACACGATCTGTGCGCCGATGATCTCATTGAGCTTCCATCCGAAGCCGTTGGCCGTGCCATACAGCGCCAGCATGGTCTTGGGCGCGACATCCACCGTGCTGTGGCAAACCAGGCATGCGGGGTCCTTAATCTGGATCGGCCGCGCCAGGTAGAACGACGGCCCGTTCGAGGTTTCGCGAGTGCCGACGATTTGGGTTTCGTTCGACTGGTTGCGGAAGCGTTCGACGATGTCGGCCTCCCATTCGATCGTGCGGTTGCGCGGATTGGTCGGGTTGAGCGTCGCCTCCTTGTAGCTGAACTCGGGATGCTTTTCGCGCAGCTTAACCAAGGTTTGGGTCGCGGCATACGCCGGCACCGTCTGCGGCAGGAACGAATACTTCATCTGCAACGCCAGCAGCGGGCGAACCTCGCCGACGGTATAGCCGCGCACCGCGAGCGCGACCTCCATCATCAGACCTGCACGCTCGACCACTTCCTCCCGGGCATTGCGTTGCAGGATATAGTAGGAGAGCACGCCCGTTATCACGAGTGCAACGGTAAACACCCCGATCAAGACGAGATTGAATTTTGCAATCAGACTTATGTTACTGAGTTTCACGGCGCCCTTCCTCGCATGCGACCGCATGCGTATGTTTTTGCTTACCTCGTGTCGCGAGCCCCGTGCCCGCGTTCAACAACCCGGCAGCCGGGCAAACGCCCGCGTAAACCCAACTAGACTGAAACTGACGGTTTTGAGGCCCATGCTCGGCCACGTCGGCCAGAACCGCAGACGCGCCTCCACCGCGAGACCGATCTTGAACTGTTCGATGATCTGCGCGATCTGCGTTTCGAACAACAGGTTCTGGTCGAGGAAGACCTGATCCGGCTTGATCAATTTCTTGTCATCTACCTGGATGCCGACATCGGCATGGCCGATGTCAACATTGGACTCGGTCATGATAGTCAGCGAGCGACTATCCACGCGCAGAAACACCTTGGTCTCCTGACGGCCATCGTCAAGGGCCACGCGCGGGGTCTCAAGCACGCAGCG
>JBGPGJ010000320.1:0-3289 GCA_041483795.1 Sulfurifustaceae bacterium | reverse complement strand
CTCGGGTAGCGGCGTGAGCTTTAGTACCGCTTCGGTCACGAGCGCAAGCGTGGCTTCGGAGCCGATCAACAAACGTGTCAGGTCGTAACCGACGGCGCTTTTGGTCGTGAGCGCGCCGGTGTGAATGGTTGCGCCCGCGCCAGTGACGGCAGTGAGCGCGAGCACGTTTTCGCGCGTGGCGCCGTACTTGACTGCCTTTGGGCCGCCGGCGTTGAGCGCGATGTTGCCGCCGACCGTGCAGTACGCCGCGCTGGTGGGATCGGGCGGCCAGAAGAAGCCGTGTTTTGCGGCTTCGTCCTGCACTGCTTGATTTGTGACGCCGGCCTCGACGCGGATGGAACGATTCGCGGGATCCATTTCAAGAATGCAATCCATGCGCTCGAACGAAAGCACAAGCCCGCCGCTGACCGGTACCGCGCTGCCGGTGGTGCCGGTGCCGCGACCGCGACCGACGATGGGCACCGAAAACTCATTACCCAACTGGACCACTTGCACGACTTGCTCGTGCCTGGTGACGAATGCCACGACATCGGGTTGGACGTGTTTGCGCGAGTTGTCCTGGCCGTAGGGCCAACGCTCGGCGGGGTCGGTGTAGACGTTATCCGCGCCGACCGCGGCCTTGAGCCGCTCGACGAAGCGCGGCGCCAACTCAGTCATATAACCCAACCATGACGGAGTCGGCGCAGCAGGTCGGTCGTGGAGCGGTTGAAGCGGAACGGGATGGAGTGTGTCTGGCCGCCGTAGGCACGGACGACGTCGTGACCGACAATCTTGTCCACCGCCCAGTCGCCGCCCTTGACGAGGTGATCCGGTCGCACCTGTTTAATGAGTTCGAGCGGCGTGTCCTCGTCGAACGGCACCACGAGTGAGACGCTTTCGAGAGCGGCCAGGACGGCCACGCGGTCTTCGAGCGGATTGATCGGCCGCTCCGCATCCTTTTCGAGACGCCGCACCGAGGCATCCGAGTTCACGCCGACAAGCAGACTCGCGCCGAGTGCGCGCGCTTGTTCGAGGTAGGTTACATGGCCGCGGTGCAGAATGTCGAAACAACCGTTGGTAAAGACGATAGGCCGCGTGAGGCGCTCGAGGGCCGCCCCCAGTTCACGCGGGTCGCTGACGATCTTGGATTTGGCCGGCGTCAATCCAGGTACTCGAAAAGCTTCACGACCCGTTCGATGCCGCCCACGTCGGCCGCCGCCGTAGCGGCGAGTTCCGCTTCCTCTTTTTTCATCAGCCCCATCAGGTACACGACGGAATTTTCCGTTACGACCTTGATGTTCGAGGAATCGAGATTCTTGACGCCTAGGAGCGTCGCCTTGACCTTGCCGGTGAGCAGGGTGTCGTTGGTGCGACTGGAAACCGGCGTCGGCGCGGCGATGCGGATCTCGTTCACGATGCGCCGCACGCCGGCCACGGTGCGCATCGCCGCGAGAACTTTATCGCGCGCGTCGGCGGTCGGCGCCTCCCCGGAGAGCAGCACCACACCGTTGACGCTGGTGACGTTGATGTGAACTACCTCCGTCAGACCCTCGGCGGAATTGATCGCAGACGTGCCCTTAACCACCATGGCCTTATCGTCAATGAAGGCGCCGAGCGTGCGCCGATCGTTGGCCGCCACCGCCGCGGTCGCGCCGCCGACGAGGAGCAACTCGACGCATCCTTGAAGACAAACAAGGTTTGTTAGCAGCAAGGCCAGGAGAAGACGGTTCCCACGCATAGCCGCCGCACCCACTACCCTTGCCCCAGGAGTTGATGGTCGATCAAGTCGCACAGGCAATGGATGACGATGCCGTGTACTTCTTGGATGCGCGCCGTGGACGATGCGCGTACGCAGATATTCACGTCGCGTTCGCTCACAAGCGCATTGACATCACCGCCATTGCGGCCGGTCAGCATGACGCACAGGACCTCGCGCTCATGCGCCGCCTCGATGGCGCGCAGGACGTTGCGCGAATTGCCCGAGGTGGTGATGGCAAGCAGCACGTCGCCAGGTTGTCCAAGCGCGCGCACCTGTTTCGAGAACACCTCGTCGAAGTGGTAGTCGTTTCCGATTGAGGTGAGTATGGACGTGTCGGTAGTAAGCGCGACCGCCGCCAACGGCGGACGCTCACGTTCGAATCGATTGATCAGTTCGGCGCTGAAGTGCTGGGCGTCGGCGGCCGAGCCGCCGTTGCCGCAGGCCATGATCTTGCGTCCCGACACCAGTGCCTGAAACATCTGTATGGCGGCTTGGGCGATGAGCGGCGCGAGTTCATCCATCACCGAACGCGCTGTTTGGACGCTATCCTCGAAGATGCCCTTGACTCGTGTGACGAGCGGGGCGGTATCTACCAATTGCGGGTTCGGTTTTGCCATCTGTCGCCGTTGTTGGTTTTCCCTCACCCCTTACCCTCTCCCACTGGGAGCGGGGGAATTGGAAGGGAAGTTAGTGTTAGAACGCGTCGCGCAGCCATTCGATTCGTTGACCGCGAGTATCGTCGGTGATCGCTACAATATCAAAACGACAAGGCTTTTGGGACTCCCGCGGGCGGTGTTGGAGGTAGTGTGCCGCGGTGGCACGCAGGCGGGCTTGCTTGCGTGTGTCCACCGTTTCGGCGGGCGTGCCGAACTCTTCGCTGCGCCGCTGTCGCACCTCGATGAAGACGAGCGTGGCGTTGTCGCGCATGACCAGGTCAATCTCGCCGAAGGGACTGCGGTAGTTGCGCGCCAGGAGCGTGAGCCCCTGGTCTTGAAGATAACTGCAGGTAAACGCCTCGGCTGTGCGCCCGGTGTGCTGCGCTGTCGTGGGAGGCGCCTGTTTCACCATCAGCCTCCTGACGCGGGCTCGAGTTCGAACCGCGGCGAACGAGGAAAAGAAGTATCTACCAGCCGTGGCACGCCCTTATTGAAGCGCGCCCAGGTAAGGCTGCGCTGGAGTCGGCCGCTACGGTCGAGCGAAAGTCCGCTGGTGACGCCGTTGAAGCGTACCCCGGTTTCAGCGCCGATGCGGTTGAGGTGCGGCAGGATGGCGTAGCTGTCCATCCCCAGGGCGTAGAGCCGATCGAGATCGCTATAGGCATGCGGCCAGTTGTGTTGCAGCGATTGACGAAGTTGCTGGATCTTACCATCGGTGACCAGCATCCACGGCATGTCACCGAACAGCACACCGTCGAGGTCGGCGTCGTGCACTGGGTCGGTTTTGCCCGTGAAGATATGCGAGGTGGCGTACACCGGTACACGCCCCATTTTGAAGAAATTGAGCTGAGGTTTCAGCAGCCGACCGCCATTAGCATCCGCCGCGAGGAAGATG
>JBGPGJ010000319.1:0-3296 GCA_041483795.1 Sulfurifustaceae bacterium | reverse complement strand
CTCCCATGAGCAGAAACATGTCGATTGGAAATGTCGTTGTGAGACTTAAGATCGAAAACCCCGAACGAGTAACGGTGGCAGAAAGCGACGGAAAATTAAAATAGTTAATATGATGTGGCGGTGCCAACCACCACGGTTTATAGGCGCAGGCACTTCGTAATGCCGTCTGAAACGGGTTGTAGTCGTTGGGTACAACTACGCATATCAGCCCGCCTGGGCTAAGCAAACGGTATGCAATTCGGAGCATCCCAAGAGGATCAGGTATATGTTCGAGCACGGCGCTCATGTGCACCGCGTCGAACTGGCCGAGTCCTTGGGTCTCTGCCGTCAAAAACTCATGCCGAATATCCAGACCCAAGCTTTTTGAATACTCCGCAGCCTGCCGCGACGGCTCGATTCCCAAGGTCTGCCACCCGCGTTCTTTGGCTCGACGCAGGAAAAATCCGGGCCCACTACCAATATCAAGAATCCTCCGCTGTCTTGCGGGCAGGTTCGCCTCGAAGACTTCGAAGCGGTCGTCATAACTCAGGTTCCACCATTCACCGTCTTCTTCATAATTCTTGAAGTAATCCGGTTTCTCGGGGCTGTAGTATTCTTCTTCGTATACCTTCTTCAACTCCGCCGGGCTCGGGATCGGCAGAATATGCCTGAAGCCGCACCGCTCGCACTGGATCACATCAAACCCATTGACGTGGTCGATAACTTTACCCGGGTGCTGCAACGAACGTTCGCTATCGCTACTCATAGGAGCCTTGCTCACAACTGTTCCGGGTCTATTAATAGAAGCTCAGGGGAACGCACGCCGCACAGATTGAACGACATATTCCTGGTCATCGTTTGTCAGGCCGCTGTATAGCGGCAGGCTGATGGCGTGCGCGTAATAACGTTCGGTAACCGGAAAATCACTCGGCTTGAATCCGAGCGACCGGTAGTACGGCTGCAAGTGAACCGGGATGTAGTGCACGTTGACGCCGATACCGGCATTCCTCAAAGTATCGAATACCTGGCTCCTGTTCCGACCGTCTGCCCCCTCGCGCAAGGTGACTACGTAGAGGTGCAACGCCGACAGGTTCCCGGGCGCACGCGCCGGGAGATCTAGCGGAAGATCGCCCAATTCTCGGTCATATCGTTTGGCGAGCTCATGCCGCCGCGCAACAAACGCATCGAGCCGCTGCATTTGGCTCGCCCCTAGCGCAGCCTGTATGTCGGTCATCCGATAGTTGTAACCGAGGTCGAGTTGCTCGTAATACCAAGCACCTTCCGATGCGCCCGTCATCTTGGTGGCGTCGCGAGTAATGCCGTGGCTGCGGAGGAGCAACATCTTTTCATACAAACCCTTGTCTCGGGTAAGCGCCATCCCGCCCTCGCCCGTGGTGATGATTTTCACCGGATGGAAGCTGAGCACGGTGATATCAGAGTAAGTGCACGAACCAACCGCCGTATCGCGGTATCGCGCCCCCACGGCATGGGAGGCGTCCTCGATTACATAGAACCCGTAACGCTGTGATAGCTCATGGATGTCTCGCATCTCACACGGCTCGCCGGCGAAGTGCACCGGAATCAACACTTTCGGCACCCGCCCACGGCGTTCGGCCTGATTGAGCTTCCGCTTCAACTCCACCACGGACATGTTGTAGGTTCGAGAATCGATATCGACAAAATCCACATCCGCGCCGCAGAATCGTCCACAGTTGGCCGAGGCTACAAACGTATTCGGAGAGGTCCACATTAGATCCCCTGGTCCGAGGCCGATCGCCCGGCACGCAAGATGAAGTGCCGCGGTGGCATTGCAAACTGCCAGCGCGTGCGGTACACCGCAATACTCCGCCATCGCACGCTCGAACCGCTCAACTGCCGGTCCTTGCGTGAGCCAATCCGAACGCAATACCTCTTCGACCGCCTGAATGTCGTCCTCGCTGACGTCCTGGTGACCGTACGGAATCATTCGCATAATTCGTTGACCCGGCGCAGTTCCTCGACAGTCAGAAAATGCGAATTTGTGCCGGAGTTATACTCGAACCCATCCGTCACCGGCTGCCCCTTCTCGCCACTTGCGCTAAGATCGTATGAAATAGGATTGAAGAAAACGATGGTTGGGCTGATCACGAAGTGATCGCGAAATTCGATGGTGCGGTGCGAGTCGTCCTTGGGACACATCACTTCATGCAATTTTTCCCCTGGTCGAATGCCGACTATCTGGGTAGGCAAGCCCGGTGCCATCGCCTTGGCAAGATCGACAACACGCATGGACGAGATCTTCGGCACAAAGATTTCGCCGCCGTGCATGCGTTCGAAATTCTTCAGCACAAAATCGATTCCTTGCTGCAGCGTGATCCAAAACCGCGTCATGCGTGGATCGGTAATGGGCAATTCCTTTGCGCCCTCACGAACAAGTCTGCGAAAGTATGGCACGACCGAGCCGCGCGAACCCACGACGTTACCATAGCGCACAACCGAAAAACGCGTCTTATGACCTCCCGTGACGTTGTTGGCCGCCACGAAAAGCTTGTCGGAAACGAGCTTGGTTGCACCGTACAGGTTGATCGGATTCGCCGCCTTGTCGGTAGACAGGGCGATAACCTTTTCCACCTCGTTTTCGATCGCGGCATTAATAACGTTCTCGGCGCCATGAATATTGGTTTTGATACATTCCATCGGATTGTATTCGGCGGCCGGTACCTGTTTGAGCGCTGCCGCATGCACCACGTAGTCCACCTGACGCATCGCCTGACACAGGCGATCGGGATCGCGCACGTCGCCGATGAAAAAACGCATGGCAGAAGAGTCGAACTCCTGCTGCATCTCAAATTGTTTGAGTTCGTCACGCGAGTAAACAATAATTCTCTTTGGCCGATAACGGCTTAACAAGGTCTTTACGAAATGCCTGCCGAACGAACCCGTCCCACCGGTGATCAGAACACTTTTGTTGTCAAACATGAAGATGACCTACACGTTAAAAGTTCACGCGATCAGTGGCTAAACCACTTCTCCAGACGCTCGAGCGCAATCCAGAAGCCTTCGCCGTCGTTTTTGTGCCCCTGCCAAATTTCCGGCACAAAGGACGCCTTAGGCGCCACGTGCCGCAGCGATTCGGCCAGTGCGTGAAAATCAATGTCGCCCTCGCCGATCTGCAGTCCCTCGCCGTCCACGCCCGCCGCGTCCACGATGTGCAAATGCGCCGCGTACGGACCGACCTGATCCACGAAGTCTTTGAACGACCACTTGTAATAATTACAGGCAAGCTTTGAATGCGAGATGTCCAAGCAGACCCGATAACCGTACTCGCGACAGAAGCT
>JBGPGJ010000318.1:0-3315 GCA_041483795.1 Sulfurifustaceae bacterium | reverse complement strand
TGCGCGCACCGCCTGTTTGTACAGCGCGCGGTCGGCCTGGGCGCGCGTGGCGCGCACCGCCGGGCCCTTGCGGGCATTGAGAATCCGAAACTGAATGCCAGCGTGGTCGGTGGCGCACGCCATCACACCGCCGAGCGCATCGATCTCTTTAACGAGATGACCCTTGCCGATGCCCCCGACCGCCGGATTGCACGACATCTGGCCGATGGTTTCGATGTTTTGCGTCAACAACAGCGTGCGGCAGCCGATGCGCGCGGCCGCGGCCGCGGCCTCGGTGCCGGCGTGGCCGCCGCCGATCACGATGACATCGAATTGCACCGGATGCAGCATGAATTCAGTAATGAGCGCGGGTCAATTGGGGGCCGAAGATAATAACACAGGAGCCGGGAGCCGAGTCTTGGTCTATAACTTTGATTAATATCGGATCCGAATGAACCCCGCAAGCCGCTACAGCCATGGCCATGGCCCTTGCCCCACAACCTAAACCGCAGGACCGTCGTCCCTTGCTGGCCGCCGCCGCGCGCGCGGTCGGCGGCATCGTACTTGGCAAGGAACAGGAGATCCGGCTTGCGCTCGCCTGCGTGCTTGCGCGCGGGCACCTGCTGATCGAAGACCTGCCGGGCGTGGGCAAGACGACGCTCGCGCACACGCTTGCACGCGTACTGGGGCTGCAATTCACGCGCCTCCAGTTCACCGCCGACCTGCTACCCGCCGATATCCTCGGTGTCTCGATTTTCGAACCGAAAAGCGGCGGTTTTGTGTTTCACCCCGGGCCGATCTTTTCTCAGCTTGTACTTGCCGACGAAATCAATCGCGCCACGCCGAAAGCGCAGAGTGCATTACTGGAGGCGATGGAAGAACGCCAAGTAAGCACCGAGGGTCAGACGCGCAAGCTGCCCGAACCGTTCTTTGTTATCGCCACCCAGAACCCGCACCATCTCGTCGGCACCTTCCCGTTGCCCGAGTCGCAGCTCGATCGCTTCCTCATGTGCGTTACGCTCGGCTATCCCGACCGTGGCGCCGAACGTGCCTTGCTCAAGGGCCGCGAGCGGCGCGAACTGTTGGAATCGCTGGCGCCAGTGATGAACACCGAACAGTTGGTTGCGTTCCAACGCGAAGTAACGCACGTACATGCTTCCGATGCGTTGCTCGATTACTTACAGAACCTGGTCGAGACCACGCGCACTTCAGGCGAGTTTGCCGAAGGCCTCTCGCCGCGCGCGGGACTGGCGTGGCTCGCGGCGGCGCGCGCTTGGGCCCTGCTCGAAGGCCGCGACATGGT
This sequence comes from Sulfurifustaceae bacterium, assembly GCA_041483795.1. Classification (GTDB taxonomy): domain Bacteria; phylum Pseudomonadota; class Gammaproteobacteria; order Acidiferrobacterales; family Sulfurifustaceae; genus JAHFQD01. The sequence goes on along the minus strand of JBGPGJ010000318.1, from coordinate 2,033 downwards.
GCTGCCCGAAGATATTCAAGCGGTCGCTATTCCCGTGCTGGCGCATCGTCTCGCGCCAGCGAAGGATTCTGCCGAAGGTCGCGCGGGACTCGTGCGCCGGCTGATCGAGTCCGTGCCGATTCCCTAGTCAAAGGAGTTTTCACCGCAAAGACGCAAAGCAAAGAGAACAAAATCCTTTTTGTTTTAATTCTTCTCTTCGATTCCTTTGCGCTTTTGATGCACGTCTCCCACGGCGCGCGTCCTAGCGGGCGCGCTAAAGCGCATTCGATTCTGTTCCTGACAAGATAGTGCGGTAACAATTCATATGACCACACTGCCCGGAGAGACTGTCCTCACGCGCCGCGGGCTATACATGTTGCCCACACGCCAAGGCTGGATGTTCGCGGCCGTGCTGGTAGTGCTGCTGCTCGCGGCGATTAACTACAACAACTCTCTCGGCTATGGGCTCACGTTCCTGCTCGCCGGTGTCGCGGTCGTTTCCATGCTCTACACCGATCGCAATCTGTTGCACCTGCGGGTGCGCGCGGGTGCCTGCACGCCGGTGTTCGCGGGCGAGGCAGCGGTGTTTCGCGTGCATCTGGTGAACGCGGCTGGCCGGCCGCGCTACGGAGTGGCGCTGACGCAGAACAGGCGCGAGGTCGCGTGTGTGAACGTCGCGGGCGGTGCGGCCGCGACCGTGGAGGTTCGCGCACCGGCAGAGCGCCGCGGTTGGCTTACCGTGCCGACGTTTTGCATAACAACGCGATTTCCGCTTGGCATTCTCTATTCTTGGTCGCGGCGCATCGCGCTTGACGAACGTTGCCTGGTCTATCCAAAACCTTCCGAACCCTGGCCGTGGCGCATGCACGCCGAAAATACCGATACCGCCGGCGTGCGCCCGACCGCTGGGGGCGATGACTTTTCCGGCGTGCGCGAGTACCGCCCTGGTGATTCGCCGCGACAGATAGATTGGAAATCCGTCGCACGCGGACGCGGACTGCTGACCAAGGAATTCGCCACCGGCTTCAGCGAAACCCTTTGCTTCGATCTCGCGCGCACGCCGGGGACCGACCTGGAAACGCGCCTGCGCATGCTCTGTCGCGCGCTGCTCGACGCCGAACTCGCTGGTGCGCTTTACGGGCTGCGGCTCGGAGCGACGGCGATTGAACCGGATGGCGGCGAGGCACACCAACAACGTTGCCTGCGAGCGCTGGCGCTTTATGGGATCGTCGATGGACGTTAGTGGTCGTCAGACACGCCGTCCCTGGAGCGGTGCCGGGTTGGGCATTTCCACGACCATGCCACCCCACCCGGATCGTATCGCGCTCCAATGGCTGCTGGTTACGGGGCTGCTCGCCTGTGCGTCGCTCGCGACCGAGCTGCCGCTTTGGGTCGAGGCGATTTTCGCGATCGCAGTGGCGTGGCGCTTTGCGATCGAGCGATTTCACGTTTATCGCCCGGGGCGATTTGTGCGTTACGCGCTCGTGGCGCTGGTGTCCTTCGCGGTCTACAGCGAATTCGGCACTATCCTAGGCCGCGATCCAGGGCTAGCGCTGCTGGTCTCGCTGCTCGGGCTGAAGTTGCTCGAGCTACGCAGCATACGCGATGCGATGTTCACGCTGTTTCTGTTTTACATAGTCTTGGTCGGCGCCTTCCTGTTCGGCCAGACGCTGGCCGGCGCGCTGTGGGCCATCGGCACGGTCGTGGTGAGTCTGGCCGCGCTCATTCGCTTGCAGCACGCAATCCCGGCCCGAGTAGCGCTGCGCCTTTCCGGCGAGCTGCTGCTGAAAGCGATGCCCTTGCTGGTCATTCTCTACGTGTTCTTCCCGCGCTTGGGCGGCACCCTCTGGGGTGTACCTACCGATGCTTACAGCGGGCTTACCGGCATGTCCGACGAGATGCGGCCCGGCTCCATCCGCAGCGTGACGGAATCGTCCGAGACCGCGCTGCGCGTGGACTTCTTCGGCACGATACCACCGGCGCGTGAGTTGTACTGGCGTGGACTGGTGCTGTGGGAAAGCGACGGCAAGACTTGGAGACGCGGCACTCCGTCG
>JBGPGJ010000317.1:0-3332 GCA_041483795.1 Sulfurifustaceae bacterium | reverse complement strand
TCGGCGCCCTGATCTTCGCTTTCCTGGGAGCGCGCGCGGTCAGTGTGCTGCCAATCGAGGTAATCCGTCCGTTCGTGCTGATCATGCTGATTGCGGTAGCCATATACACGTTCAAAAGGAAAGGGCTCGGCGCGATCCATGTACCGCGGCTCAAGGGCGCGGCGGAAATGCGGCTCGGTCTGGCAACCGGTGCGGTGCTCGGATTCTACGACGGCTTCTTCGGTCCAGGAACCGGCACCTTTCTCATTTTTATTTTCGTGCGCCTGTTCGGTTACGACTTTCTAAACGCCTCGGCCAGCGCCAAGATCGTCAACACCACGACCAACCTCGCCGCTCTGCTCTACTTCGTCCCAACCGGCAACGTGCTGTGGTCCGTGGCGGCGATCATGGCAGTGTCCAACGTCGCCGGCTCCGTGACCGGCAGCCACATGGCGATCCGACGCGGCGCGACGTTCGTGCGCCAGCTGTTCCTCGCCGTGCTGACGGTGATCATATTCAAATTCGGCTACGACACTCTCAAATTACTAGTGAGATAGGGTCCGAGAAAAACAAAGCCCGCCCCCAAAATAGTAAGGGGGCGGGCTTTGTTGTGCGTGCAGCCGGTGGAGGATTATTTGATCTTCGATTCCTTATACGCGACGTGCTTACGCACAACCGGGTCGAACTTTTTGAATTCGAGCTTGTCGGGCGTGGTACGCTTGTTTTTGGTGGTGGTGTAGTAGTGTCCGGTACCGGCACTGGACACGAGTTTGATCTTTTCGCGGGCGGATTTGGCCATGATGAAACTCCTTTAAAACTATTTATACCCTCTCACCGCGGGCGCGCATTTCTGCGAGCACCACGTCAATGCCTTTCTTGTCTATCGTGCGCAGCGCGTTGCAGGTGAGACGTAGTCTCACCCAACGCTTCTCGCTCTCCACCCACAGCTTGCGGTACTGTAGGTTAGGCAGAAAACGGCGCTTGGTCTTGTTGTTGGCGTGCGAGACGTTGTGGCCCACACGTACGCGCTTGCCGGTAACCTGACAGATTCTGGACATCGGAAATCTCCCGAAAATCGGCTCCCCGAGTACGGGGAAAGGCCGGCATTTATATCAGAAGGAGCGGCTGCTGGGTAGGCCCTGATGACATATGAACGATCTCGCTTACCGTAACGAAGCTGTTTCCCGGCCCGCAACTGGCCGCTCAGCTGGCGATGCGCCAAGGCTGCCTTCTAAGCAACTCGGTGATCTGTTCCCTGGGCACGGGCGGGCCGATCAAGTACCCCTGCAACTCGTCGCATTTGAGTTGGCACAGCGCTTTCGCCTGCTGCTCGGTCTCCACGCCCTCGGCCACGACCTTGATACGCATGGAGTGGGCAAGCGAAATCATGGTCGAGACGAGCGTCAGGACGTCCGGTTCGTTCAGCATCCGGGCGCTAAACGAAAGGTCTATCTTTAACACCTGGACCGGCAAGCGCGCCAGATAACCCAGCGACGAATAGCCAGTGCCGAAATCGTCAATGGCGATATTCACACCCAAATCGTGGATCGCCTTGAGCTTGTCAATGTTCTCCTCGATATTTTCCATGACCAGGCTCTCGGTGATCTCGATTTCAATCGGGGCCGGCTTTGCCGCCGGCCCGAGTGCCGCGCGCACGATCTCCAGGAAATCCCGCTGGCGCAGTTGGACCGCGGACACGTTGACCGCAATACGCGGCGCCACCGCCCCTTGCGCGGTCCAGTAGTCGTGATCCTGCACGGCGCGGCGCATGACCCACGCACCGACGTCCAAGATGATCCCCGTTTCTTCCAACAGCGGGATGAACTTCATCGGCAGCACCAGACCTTTCTGCGGGTCCTTCCAGCGAATCAGCGCCTCCACACCCGAAATTCGCCCGGTGGCGACGTCCACCTTCGGTTGGTAGTGCAACACAAACTCCTCATTCTCGAGCGCTCGCCGCAGTTCGCTTTCCATTGTCACCTTCTCAGCGACGCGATCGGTCATCTGCTGCGTGTAGAAAAGGTAGCGCTCGCCGCCTGCTTTCGCTTTCTTAAGCGCCGCCTCGGCGTCGCGAAAAAGGGTGTCGGCATCGGCGCCGTCGTGCGGATACAAGGCAATGCCGACCTTGAACGCGATGCGGAGCTCGGTGTCGGCCAGCCGGAACGGCTGGCCGACACATTGCGTCATGATGACTTCGATCGCGCGCAACACTTCACCTTCGTCCTGGATGTCCGGAAGCACGACCGCAAAGCGATCCGCGCCAAGGCGCGCGATCTGACTTGCATCTCCGGCGCCGCGCGTCAACCGCTGCGCGAATTGCACCAGCAATGCATCGCCCGTTCGGCGCCCCAGGGCATCGTTGACGTTCTTGAAGTGATCGAGGTCCACCACGCTCAAGGCGAGCTTGCGACGTTCGCGCTGCGCGGTGTGTATGAACTGCGTCAGGCGTTCGTAAAACAGGGCACGGTTGGCGAGACCGGTCAGCGAATCGTAGTAGGCGAGGTAATTAATGCGCTCCTCTTTCTCGATGTGGTCGAGCGCAAACGCGATATCGCCGGCAAGCTCGACGAGGAGTTTCGTCTCGTCGTCGTCGAAGAATCCAGGCGTTCTCGCGAGCAGCACCAACGCGCCAATCGTCTCGTCCGCGATCGTCAACGGAAACGCCGCGAGTGAACGGATATCACGCTCCACGAGCGCCGCCCTCAGCAGCGCGCGTGGATCCCGCTCTACGTCGTTTACGATTAGGGGCCGTTTCTCGATTACCGCCCGGGCGACCAAGGCGCGTGTCTCATCGGATTCATCGCGAAGCGACAAATACGGCTCGATCGCTTGCAACAGTCCTTGTTCCTCGCCGCTCCAGACGACAGGTGCGATTCGCATCGCCGCGTGGTCCACAAGACCAATCCAAGCTATGCGGAATTGCCCGACCTCGACCGCAAGGCGGCAGGCCTCGCGGAACAGCTCATCGCGATCGTGCGCGCGCACGATCAGCGCATTGATGCCGGACAACATGGCGTACACCCGGTTGAGTCGCCTTACCTTATCCTCCGCTCGCTGGCGTTCGGTAATGTCGGTAATAAAACCTTCCAGGGCCAACAGCTCGCCGTTCGCGGAAAAGATTCCCTGGCCTTGCTCCCACACCCATTTTTCTTTCATATCCGCGGCGACAATGCGATAGACCGCTTGGTACGGCTGGCGCTTGCGCAAGGCGGCCTGCGCGTTGTTCCAGAGGGATTCCCGGTCGTCCGGGTGAATCAGATGTTGTCCGAAGGAGACCTTCCGGTTCCCGATCAGATCGGCGGGAGGATAACCGGTCAGGTCGTAGCAGCCCTTGCTGACGAATTCCATCGTCC
>JBGPGJ010000316.1:0-3333 GCA_041483795.1 Sulfurifustaceae bacterium | reverse complement strand
CCGGCGTCGCCGACGGGCCCGCCGATGACGAAGCTGCCCGTTGGATTGATAAAGTATTTGGTGTTCTTGTCGAGCCACTCTTTGGGCAGCACTGGCTTAACGATCTGCTCGATCACCGCCTCTTTCAGCGTCTCGTATTTCACATCTGGCGCGTGCTGGGTCGAAAGCACGACGGCATCAATGCCGGCGGGCTTGCCGTCCACGTAACGCACGGTCACCTGCGACTTCGCGTCCGGGCGCAGCCACGGCAGCTTGCCGTTGTGGCGCAGCTCCGATTGGCGCTTGACCAAGCGGTGCGCAAGCGTGATCGGCATGGGCATGAGCACGTCGGTTTCGTTGCTGGCATAACCGAACATCAGGCCCTGATCGCCCGCGCCCTGCTCGAGATCGAGGCCCTTGCCTTCGTCCACGCCCTGGGCGATGTCCGGTGACTGCTTGCCGATGACGGCAAGGACCGTGGCCGTCTCCGGATCGAAACCCATCTCGTTGGTGTAGCCGATACGCTTGATGACATCGCGTGCGACCCGATCGAAATCCACGACGACGTTGGTCGTGATCTCGCCGCCGAGCACTACCATGTTGTTCTTGACCAAGGTCTCGCAGGCCACCCGTGCCCGTGGTTCTTTCGCAATAATTGTGTCGAGCACCGCGTCCGAAATCTGGTCGCAGACCTTGTCCGGGTGTCCTTCGGAAACGGATTCGGAGCTGAAAAGGTACGTATTGGCCATGTTTTCCTCGCAAAATATCGTGCAAGTTTAGCAAGAACCGCCCAACCGTGCAGCCGCCTGCCCCGGCCAAGGTAGCTCGGGCATACTATGCCTATGACAACGATGAATATGACGCTTGTGACTGCGCCGAAACCGCTGTTGCGCGCCGCCGGTCGCGCCATCGCCGAATACGGCATGATTCGCCCCGGTGACCGGGTACTGCTCGCCCTTTCAGGCGGCAAGGATAGCCTGTCTTTATTGCAAGTTTTGTTGGCGCTGAAAGCCAAAGCGCCAATGCGCTTCGAGCTGGCGGCCGCCACCGTGGATCCCTGTATCGAAGGCTTCGACCCCTCGTTCCTTCAGGACTACGTGCCGAAGCTGGGGATACCCTACTTCTATCGCCGCCACCAGATCGTCGAGCGCGCGCTCAAGACCATGCGCGGCGACTCGTTCTGCGCTTACTGCTCGCGCATGCGTCGCGGAATCCTCTACGACAGCGCGCGTACCAACGGTTACAACGTGCTCGCGTTGGCACAGCATCTCGACGATCTCGCTGAGTCTTTTCTGATGAGCGCTTTTTTCGGCGGACGGTTGAAGACCATGAAGGCGCATTACGTCAACGACGCCGGCGACTTGCACGTCATCCGCCCGTTTATCTATGTACGCGAACGTCAGACGCGCGACTTCGCGAGCCGCGCGGCACTGCCCGCCATCATGGACAACTGCCCGGCCTGTTTCCAAATGCCGACGCAACGCTTGCACATGAAACAGCTGCTCGCCGGTTTGGAGAAGGATCAACCGGGCTTGTTCAAGAACCTACTTAGCACCATGCGACCGCTGATGGCTGAGGGTTGCCCTGCTTTATCATCGAAGACTCCAGTCGTTGCAATGGAAGCTGCTTGACGCAATTCAATGTCGCGCCGGCTGATAGCGCGCGACGTGTGTATGCATGATTTGCGCGAAGCGATTTGCCACGCGCGGCTGATCGGCGAAGTTATCAAGTTTGCCTTCCATCGCATCCGTAATCAGCTTAAGGCGCTCGCCCGAATCGGGGTGAGTCTTGAACATCAGTGCTACCGCGCTGTCTTTTGGGTTGATAGAGGCGAGCGTCTGTAATACGGAGGGCAGTCCATAAGGATCGTAACCGGCGCGCGCGGCGATTACGACACCTCCACGATCGGCGGCGAACTCATCGTCCTTATCCAAGCCGCGGGTGTAGATCTCGGTGCCTGCGCTCACGATCTTGGTGTATTCCTCTTTGCCCCGTTTCTCGGCGTAGTGACTGAGTGCATCGCCGGCGAGACCGGAGAGCGCGCCCTTGCGCATGGTCTTGAGCGCGTGTTTTTCTATGACGTGAGTAATTTCGTGCGCGAGCACGCCGGCAAGCTCGGCCTCATCGCGCATGTGCAACAACAGCCCGCGCGTGATGAGCACGTACCCGCCCGGCATCGCGAAGGCGTTGACGTCGTTATCGTCGAGCACGCCGAAGCGCCAAGAAAGGTTGGGACGATCCGTATGCAGCGCGAGCCATTTGCCGATGCGATTGACGTAGGTCTGTAACTCGGGGTCGTCCACGAGCGGCGCCGCGCCGAGCAGATTCGCCGACACGCCCTTACCGATCTCGATCTCGTCGGCTTCGGAAGGCTCCTTGAGCGCCTTGATTTTTTCGACCGTGCCCTTGAGCTTGTTGAAGTCGAGATTGAACGCTTGGGCGCTGAGCGGCACTAGTGTCACCGCAACGGCTGCGAAAAACGTTGCGAGAGTTTTATTCATAAACGCCTCCATTACTCGGGTTTCGGAAGGAAGGCGACATCTTTTTCCTTCAGTCCAACCGCCCGGGCTTCGTCACGCGCTTGAGCCTCGTTCGCCCCATAGCGCTCGAGTTTTTCTACCTCTTTCGGGTTTGGCTTGGCGTTCTTGAGCTGCTCCGCGCTCATGCCGCGGATGCCCGTGGTGGCGACGATGCCCTGCGTGCCGGAGCGGCCGGTCTGGCCGACGTTCCAGAGCGCACCGAGCCCTGACGAACCTTTTTGTTCCGGCCCTTCGCCGAGACGTACTTGATACAGTCGTACCCAACCGTTCTTATCCGCCGCCGTTACGCGCAGCCACGCGCCGCGCCGCTCGAACACATCCACGCGCGTGCCCGCCGGGACGTTGCCTGCGGTCTTGGCATCGCTGTACGGCGCGGCCTTCAGGTCTACATCCGCGCGTAGGGTGCCAACTTCTTTGGCCACCGCGCTGGCAGCAAATACCGCGACGATCATGGCAGAAAGCATGAGAAGTTTTTTCATAAATTACCTTGCGCTGTCGAAATTGGTCCAGCCATCCATGGCGATACGGAGTCAACTTCAATAAACCCCGGCCTGCACTTCGCGCTACGCCGGCGCGCTGCGCATTCCTGCTGCGCCTGCAGTCCAGCCCCAACATCCCTGTTGGGGCGCTCGCGGCTCACCCATATGCAGGCGTTTACCGGGGCGAGTGAGATGGGGTTGTCGCGGGTTCAAATAAAGTGCAACCCCCCCCGCGAAACGGTGCAAACGGGTTTTTTTTACCCATGGCGGCAAAACTAAAAACTCTTTTGCCATAAAACAAAAAACCCAAAAAGGTTTAACAGAAAATTTAAAAT
>JBGPGJ010000315.1:0-3366 GCA_041483795.1 Sulfurifustaceae bacterium | reverse complement strand
GAACTGGCCGAGATTCGCCAACACAGCGAACAGGCGCTGAAGCAACTCCTGCATATTTACCAGCAAGAGAAGGAGTGGGAAAAAGCGATCGCGGCCACGCGCAAACTCGCACGCCTATCGGGCAGGAATCTAGACGACACGATCGCGCAGTATTACTGCGAGCTGGCCGAGCAGGCCTACGTCAAAAGAAACCTCACCGTTGCGCGTGACTACTTGGGACAGGCACTCGCGGCGGATGAAAATTGTGTACGTGCCAGTATCTTGCAAGGAGACTTATATTCCGACGAAAAACGGCTGGAGGACGCCATCAAAGCGTGGCAGCACGTCGAAAACCAGGACGTACATCATCTTGGCGAAGTAGCGGCCCGCATTGCCCAGGCCTACCGTCAGCTCAGCGACACGCAAGGACTCTATGAATACTTTCGCACGGCCCTCAATCGCCACGGCGGCATTGCTCTCGCGCTCGCCTTCGCCGAGATCATCCGCGACCGCGACGGTGTCAAGGCGGCCGAGAAATTCGTGGTGGACTGGTTACGCCGTCGCCCGAACGTGCACGGTCTGCATCAGCTGATCGTGCTGAATCTGGTAGAAGCCGCGGGGTCGGCGCGCGATGACTTGCTGTTGCTCAAGGGCATCATCGAAGATCTGCGTGCCCAATCTCTGGGGTACGCGTGTGTGGAGTGCGGTTTCAAGGGCAAGAGTCTGCACTGGTTGTGTCCGGGGTGTAATCGCTGGAACACCATTAAGCCGGTCCAGGAAGAGGAATGAGCGGGTCGCGCATTATCCTCGCGCTTGATTTCGCCGAAGCGTCCAAAGCGCTCGCGTTTGTTGCACGCGTGCAACCTTCGGAATGTCGTCTCAAGGTTGGCCTCGAGTTGTTTGCGCATGCGGGACCGTCGCTCGTTGCGACGCTCGTCGAGCGCGGCTTCGATGTTTTTCTCGATTTGAAATATCACGATATCCCCACCACCGTTGCGCGCGCCTGTGCCGCGGCGGCGCGCTTGGGCGTGTGGATGTTGAACGTCCATGCGCTTGGGGGAAACCGCATGTTGACGGCCGCACGCGAGGCGGTAGAAGACATGCCGCGGCGCCCATTGCTTATCGGGGTGACGTTGCTCACGGGTCTTGACGTAGAGGATTTAGCGCAGATCGGTCTTGCCAATGGCATCGATGCAAATGTCGAACGGCTCGCCGCGATGGCGCACGTCACAGGGCTGGACGGCGTGGTATGCGCCCCGACCGAAGCGGCACAGCTTCGACGGAAGTTCGGCGCGAACTTCAAGCTGGTGACGCCGGGCATCCGCCCCTTGGGATTCGCCGCGGACGACCAGCGTCGCACGATGACACCGCTTGCGGCGGCTAAGGCTGGCGCCGATTATCTGGTGATCGGTCGCCCCATCACAAGTGCCGCCGATCCTGTCGGTGTGCTGAGAGCGATTCATGAAGAACTTGCCAAACACGGATGACATGCCCGGCAATTCCGGGAATAATACCGTCGCAAATTGTACGGTCGCCATTGCGCCACGAAACAGATCGCCGACAGGATAATCGCTAACGTGCTTTCCCAACTTTTGCGCAGAATCGGAGAAGCGCAGGTTCTGATCGTGGGCGATGCCATGCTCGACCGTTACTGGTACGGCGATGTCGAGCGCATCTCCCCGGAAGCGCCGGTGCCGGTCGCGGTCATTCGCGAGAGCAAAGAACTCCCAGGTGGTGCGGCCAATGTGGCAATGAATGTTAGTGCTCTCGGTGCCCACGGCGACCTGCTTTCCATTACCGGCGACGATCGCGAGGCCGACGCGCTCGAGCGGCTGCTGCGAGCACCCACTGTCAACGTGGGCTGCTTGCTGTGCCGCGACAAGCTCATCAATACAATCGTCAAACTGCGCGTGATCTCGCGCCACCAACAGCTCCTGCGCATCGACTTTGAATCGCCGCCGAGCAAAGACGCGCGCGTGACATTGCTCGATACGTTCCTGAAGCAATTGCCCCGGTACCGCGCCGTCATCATCTCGGATTATGGCAAGGGTGGTCTCGGGCATATTCGCGAAATGATCGAGGCGGCGCGTGCGAAGGGGTTGCCGGTGGTGGTGGATCCGAAGGGCGAGGATTACAGCGCTTACCGCGGTGCGACGCTGATTACTCCGAATCGCAAGGAGTTCGAGCTGGTCGCCGGTCGTTTTCGCGATAATCTCGAGTTGGAACAAAAAGCCGTCGCCATGGCCGAGGCACTCGATCTTCAAGGAGTGTTGGTTACTCGCGGCGAAGACGGGATGAGTCTAATCCGCCGGAGCGCGAAGCCGCTACACATTCCGGCGCGGGCGCGCGAGGTTTTCGACGTCACCGGCGCCGGCGATACCGTGATCGCGGCGATCGGTTGTGCGTACGCGGCGGGTGGTGAATTGGAAGACGCCGTGCAACTGGCGAACATGGCCGCTGGCATCGTCGTCGGTAAGCTCGGGGCCGCAACCGCTACGCCCGCAGAGATTATGCACGAAGCGGCGCGACAGGAGGCGCGATGATTGTCGTCACCGGCGGCGCCGGATTTATCGGCGCCAATATCGTGAAAGCGCTGAACGAACGCGGCACTAGGGACATCTTGGTCGTGGACGACCTGACCCACGCGGATAAATATCGCAATCTTATGGACTATGAGATTGCCGACTACCTGGATAAGGATGAATTCCTGACGCGGGTTCAGGCCGGTAGCTACAAGAAGTTCGAGGCGTTGCTCCATCAAGGCGCGTGCTCGGACACGATGGAACACAACGGCCGGTATATGATGAGTAACAACTATGAATACTCGAAGCGGCTGTTGCATTTTTGCCAGACGAAGCGCATCCCGTTTTTGTACGCCTCCTCGGCGGCCGTGTACGGCGGAAACAAAGAGTTCCGCGAAGAACGGGGTTGCGAGGCGCCGCTCAACATTTATGGCTATTCGAAGTTCTTGTTCGATCAGTACGTGCGCCGGATGTTGCCGAAGAAGACGGCGCAGATCGCCGGTTTTCGTTACTTCAATGTGTACGGCGATCGCGAAAGTCATAAGGGCCGGATGGCTTCCGTGGCGTTTCATCACTTCAATGAATTTCGCGAGACCGGTCGGGTGAAGCTCTTCGAAGGTTGCGACGGATATGGGCCGGGCGAACAGCTGCGCGACTTTGTGTCGGTTAATGACGTGACTGCGGTGAATTTATTTTTTATGGATCGCCCTAACCGGAGCGGCGTCTACAATTTGGGTACCGGTCGCGCACAGCCGTTCAACGACGTAGCGTGTGCCGTCATAAATAGTCTGCGTAAGGCCAAAAAAGAGTCAGCACTGTCGCTGGCAGAGTTACAGCGCCAAGGGTTAGTTGAGTATATTCCGTT
>JBGPGJ010000314.1:0-3380 GCA_041483795.1 Sulfurifustaceae bacterium | reverse complement strand
GTATTGGGATTAAAATTGTTTATCCTGACGACCTTGGCGTCTTGGCGGTCTTTAACCGTGGAAGCTGCCGCAAGATTTTCAAGACCACTTCTAAACGTACCGCACCCCGAGGATTTGGTAGCTGCGCAAGCCGCCCGGAACCTGGACTTCGACGACATCGCCTTCAACCTTGCCGATGAGCGCGCGAGCAATGGGGGAACTGATGGAAATCTTACCCTGGGCGATGTCGGCCTCGTAGTCGCCGACGATCTGATATGTGACTTCCTGTCCCGAATGCTCGTCCATCAACTTGAGCGTGGCGCCGAACACCACCTTGCCGTGGGCGTTCACCGTCTTCGGATCGATGATCTGCGCATTGGCATCCTTGGACTCGAGTTCGGCGATGCGTCCCTCGATGAAACCCTGCTGTTCCTTGGCCGCGTGGTACTCGGCATTCTCCGACAGATCGCCATGCGCCCGCGCCTCGGCGATTGCCTGGATAACACGCGGACGCTCGACGGTCTTGAGCCGACGCAATTCGGACTTGAGCTTTTCCGCGCCATCCGCCGTGATCGGCGTTTTCTTCATGTCCGGAGTTCCTTGTGCAAGTCCTGCAACCGCAGGACGCTCTCTTCCGCAACCGCACGGTGTGCCTCGGCGGCTGCTCGCGCGGCGGCGAGCGTCGTGTAGTGTGTCACCTTGTGCTGCAATGCCTGGCGCCGAATCGCGTACGCGTCCGCCAGACTCTGCTTGTCGGAAACGGTATTGATGATCATATCAATCTCGTCGTTCATGAGCATGTCAACAATATGCGGACGTCCTTCCGACACCTTATTAACCGCTTTGACCGGCACTCCGGCCGCCTCGATCGCCGCCGCGGTACCGCGCGTGGCCAGAATCTCGAAGCCATTATGCGCGAAGTAGCGCGCAACCTCGACCACGCCTTTCTGGTCGGCATCTCGCACACTGATAAACATGCGACCTTCGCGCGGGATGGCGGCGCCGGCGGCAATTTGCGACTTCGAAAACGCCGCGCCGAAACTGCGGCCCACGCCCATGACCTCGCCGGTGGATTTCATCTCCGGCCCGAGCATGGTGTCCACTCCGGGGAACTTGATGAACGGAAACACCGCTTCCTTCACCGAGTAATAGGAAGGCACCACTTCGCCCGCGATACCCTGGCTCTTGAGCGACTGCCCGACCATGCAACGCGCCGCAATCTTGGCGAGCGGCCGGCCGGTGGCTTTCGAGACATACGGCACCGTACGTGAGGCACGCGGGTTAACCTCGAGCACGTAGATATCGCCGTTCTGAATGGCGTATTGGACGTTCATCAGGCCGATGACGTTGAGCGCTTTGGCAAGCTTCACCGTCTGTGCGCGCAGCTCGTCCTGAAGCTTTTTCGACAACGAATACGGCGGCAACGAACAGGCTGAGTCACCCGAGTGCACACCTGCTTCTTCGATGTGCTCCATGATGCCGCCGATCACCACGTCCTTGCCGTCGCTCACGGCATCCACGTCTACTTCGGTCGCGTCATTCAAGAAGCGATCGAGCAATACCGGCGAATCCTCGGAGACACGCACGGCCTCGCGCATGTAACGCTCGAGGTCCTCGCGCGCATGCACAATCTCCATCGCCCGCCCGCCGAGCACATAGGAGGGGCGCACCACCAACGGATATCCGATCTTATCGGCAAGTTTAATCGCATGCTCCGTCGTGCGCGCGGTCGCGTTTGGAGGTTGCAGGAGTTTCAGTTTATTAATGAGCTTCTGAAAGCGCTCGCGATCCTCGGCAATATCAATGGACTCGGGGGTCGTGCCAATGATGGGTGCACCCGCCTCGTGCAAACCTTGCGCAAGCTTGAGCGGCGTCTGCCCACCGTATTGCACAATCACGCCCGTAGGTTTTTCCAGGTCAACAATCTCGAGCACGTCTTCAAGCGTGAGCGGCTCGAAGTACAACCGATCGGAGGTGTCGTAATCGGTAGACACCGTCTCCGGATTGCAATTGATCATGATCGTCTGGTAACCGTCCTCACGCAGCGCGAGCGACGCATGTACACAACAGTAATCGAACTCGATACCCTGGCCGATGCGATTCGGTCCACCGCCGAGCACGATAATTTTCCGCTTCTCTTCGGGGGCCGCTTCGCATTCTTCCTCATAGGTCGAGTACATGTAGGCGGTGCCGGTCGCGAACTCGGCGGCGCAGGTGTCCACGCGCTTGTACACGGGCCGTACGTCCCCGGCGTGACGCCATTTGCGAACCTGCTTTTCCGTCACCTGTAGCAATTGTGCAAGACGACGGTCGGAAAAGCCCTTGCGCTTCCACGCGCGCAGCCGTTCGGCGGACGGTTTGGTCTTGGGACGCGCGGCGATTTTCTTCTCGATCTCGACCAGTTCCGCGATCTGATCGAGAAACCACCGATCAATGCGGCAGAGTTCGTAAATTTCATCGAGCTTCATGCCGAAGCGGAAGGCATCGGCGAGGTACCATAGCCGGTCCGGCCCCGGCACGCGCAGCGCCTGCTGGAGTAGCTTGCGCGCCTCGTCGGGGTCGGTCGCTGGATCGAGCTTCGGCTCGAAGCCGTAGACACCGATCTCGAGCGAACGCATCGCCTTTTGCAGCGACTCCTGGAACGTGCGCCCGATCGCCATCGCCTCGCCCACCGACTTCATCTGGGTCGTGAGCGTAGGATCGGCCCTGGGAAATTTCTCGAAAGTAAAACGCGGGACCTTGGTGACGACATAATCTATCGTCGGTTCGAAAGAGGCCGGTGTGGCTCCGCCGGTGATGTCGTTTTTCAGTTCATCGAGCGTGTAACCGACTGCCAGCTTGGCCGCGATTTTGGCGATCGGAAAACCGGTCGCCTTGGACGCGAGCGCGGAGCTGCGTGAAACACGCGGATTCATCTCGACAATCAACATGCGCCCGTCGCGCGGGTCGATCGCGAATTGCACATTCGATCCGCCGGTGTCCACGCCGATCTCGCGCAGGCAGGCGATCGAGGCGTCGCGCATGATTTGGTACTCCTTATCCGTGAGCGTCTGCGCCGGTGCCACCGTGATCGAGTCGCCTGTGTGCACACCCATCGGATCGAAGTTCTCTATCGAACAGACGATGATGCAGTTGTCCTTACGGTCGCGCACCACCTCCATCTCGAACTCCTTCCAGCCGATGACGGATTCCTCCAGCAGCAGCTCACGCGTGGGCGAGGCGTCGAGCCCGCGCTCGCAAATCGCGATGAACTCGTCCCGGTTGTAGGCGATGCCGCCGCCGCTGCCGCCGAGCGTGAACGAGGGTCGGATAATCACCGGATAGCCGACCGCGGCCTGAACTTGCAGCGCCTCTTCCATGCGGTGGGCGAGGGCCCCGCGCGCGCACTGCAAGCCTATTCT
>JBGPGJ010000313.1:0-3380 GCA_041483795.1 Sulfurifustaceae bacterium | reverse complement strand
TAAAATTGGCGGGCCAGTATGCCCGAGGCCCGCCGGTCGCGCAATCCGGAGATCTAGAGTGTCGCAGCAACATGTGGTGTGGTTAGACACCTTGTCCATGAAAGACGTCGCGCGCGTCGGCGGCAAGAATGCCTCGCTTGGCGAGATGATCGGCGGTCTCGCGCATGCGGACGTCAAGGTGCCATCCGGTTTTGCGACGACCGCGGACGCGTTTCGTGAGTTTCTCGTTTTCCACAAGCTCACCGACCGCATCGATCAACGTCTGCAAAAACTGAATGTAGAGGACGTTAACGCTCTCATCGAAACGGGCCGCGAAATCCGCCGCTGGATCGAAGCGGCAGCGTTACAGCCGGGACTCGAGAATGCGATCCGCGATGCCTATGCTGAATTGGTTAAACGTGCGGGGCATGAAGTCTCCGTGGCCGTGCGTTCATCGGCGACGGCCGAAGATCTGCCGGACGCCTCGTTTGCCGGTCAACAGGAAACCTATCTCAACGTGCGTGGCATCGAAGAGGTGCTCAAGGCGGTGCGACGTGTGTTCGCCTCGCTCTACAACGATCGCGCCATCGCCTATCGCGTGCACAAGGGCTTCACGCACGCGCAAGTGGCGTTGTCCGCGGGTATTCAGCGCATGGTGCGTTCGGATCTAGCCGCGAGCGGCGTGATGTTTACGCTCGACACCGAGTCCGGCTTCCGCGGGGTGGTATTTGTCACTGCCTCCTACGGTCTTGGCGAGACGGTGGTCCAGGGCGCGGTAAACCCGGACGAGTTTTACGTTCACAAACCGATACTTGCTCAAAGTAAGCGCGCGGTGATTCAGCGTCGTTTGGGCGGCAAGGCAATCAAGATGGTGTACGCCGACAAGCCCGTGGATGGTCATCCGGTGATGACCGTACAAGTGCCAGAGACGGATCGCCGACGTTTTTGTCTCACCGACGAAGAAGTCGAGGCGCTTGCGCGCCAGGCGGTGATCATCGAGAAGCACTACGGCCGCCCGATGGATATCGAATGGGCGAAGGATGGCGAGGACGGCGGTCTTTACATCGTGCAGGCGCGGCCGGAGACCGTCAAAGCGGCCGACGCGCAGCGTAAACTGATACGCTACAGCCTGAAACGACGTTCTAAAGTGCTGGTCGAGGGTCGCGCCATCGGGCAGAAGATCGGCAGCGGTACGGTGCGCGTGGTGCTCGGCGCCGACGCCATGCACAAGGTAAGCGAGGGCGATGTGCTCGTCACGGATATGACCGATCCCAACTGGGAGCCGGTGATGAAGCGCGCGGCGGCGATCGTCACCAACCGCGGCGGGCGCACCTGCCACGCGGCGATCATCGCGCGCGAACTGGGAATTCCCGCCATCGTCGGTTCGGGTAACGCCACTACCGTGCTACGCGACGGGACGAAGGTGACGGTTTCGTGTGCTGAAGGCGATACCGGTTTTGTTTACGATGGCATTCTCGAAAACGAGATAACCGAGATCGCGCTCGATTCGTTGCC
Organism: Sulfurifustaceae bacterium; assembly: GCA_041483795.1. GTDB lineage: Bacteria > Pseudomonadota > Gammaproteobacteria > Acidiferrobacterales > Sulfurifustaceae > JAHFQD01. The sequence continues at coordinate 1,886 of JBGPGJ010000313.1, read as the reverse complement.
GACACCGCCGGTCAAGATCATGCTGAACGTCGGCAACCCGGAACGCGCCTTCGACTTCCAGTGGTTGCCGAACGAAGGCATCGGGCTCGCGCGCATCGAGTTCATTATCAATCATGCGATCGGCATTCACCCCAAGGTGTTGCTCAACTATCCGAATATCCCCGACGATATCAAATCCGAGGTCGAGCGGCGCGTCGCCGGGTATGACGACCCGGTGGGCTTCTTCGTCGGTAAACTCGCCGAGGGTGTCGCCACGCTCGCGGCCGCCTTCTGGCCGAAGCCGGTTATCGTGCGGTTGTCGGACTTCAAATCGAACGAATATGCCAACCTGATCGGCGGGCGCCAGTACGAACCGACAGAGGAAAATCCCATGCTCGGTTTCCGCGGCGCCTCACGCTACATTTCGGCGTCGTTCCGCGATTGTTTCGATCTCGAGTGTCGTGCATTAAAGCGCGTACGCAATGAGATGGGACTGACTAACGTCTGGATCATGGTGCCGTTTGTGCGTACGCTGAATGAAGCCGCTCAAGTAGTGGCCCTGCTCGCACAAAACGGCCTCCAGCGCGGCGAAAACGGTCTCAAACTCGTCATGATGTGCGAGGTGCCCTCAAACGCACTGTTGGCCGACGAGTTCCTGCATTACTTCGACGGTTTCTCTATCGGTTCGAACGATCTCACACAGCTCACGCTCGGCATCGACCGCGATTCAGGGCTGGTCGCCGCCGGTTTCGACGAACGCGATCCCGCCGTGCGCGTGTTGTTGCAACGGGCCATTCAGGCGTGCCGCAAGCAGGGAAAATATGTCGGCATCTGCGGTCAGGGCCCGTCGGACCACCCCGACCTTGCCCAGTGGCTGGTCGAGCAGGGGATCGGAAGCATTTCGCTCAACCCCGACACGGTGCTTGAGACCTGGTTGTTCCTGGCCGGAGCGAAGTCGGCGTAGCGGTCTCGGCGCGCCCAGTCGTTACGACGCCTTCGTTTCTATTTCCGGGTTCGCTGGGCGCACGCGCGTCATCTCGATCGTCGTGCCCCGTGTGCGCAGGATTTCGACGACGTAGCCGTGGATCATCAGACTCGTGCCCGGTTCGGGGATATCTTCGAGGTATTCGAGAATCAACCCGTTCAGCGTACGTGTCCCTTCCGTCGGCAGTTTCCAATCGAGTCGGCGGTTGAGATCGCGCAGACTCATCGATCCGCGCACGAGGTAGCTGCCATCCGCTTGCGGTTGTAAATCTTCAATGCGCCCGAGCGTGCGCGTGGTGAAGTCGCCGACGATCTCCTTGAGAATTTCATTTAACGATACCAGACCCTGTAAGTCGCCGTACTCATCCACCACCAGCCCCATGCTGTGCTTCTGCCCCTTGAAATTAAGCAACTGCGTGGTGAGCGATGTCCCCGCGGGAATGAAGTAGGGTTCGAGAATCGCTTCCTGCAGTGATTCCCGGTTCAGTGCGCCCTCGCGCATGAGATTCAATACGCGTCGCGCGTGGATGATGCCGACGACGTTGTCGAGCGAGCCGCGATAGGCCGGCACGCGCGTGTAGCGGCTGGCGGAAAGTCGGCTGACGACCTCTTCCCAGGCGGCATCCAGGTCCACGCCCTCGAGGCGATTGCGCGGGATCATGACATCCTCGACCGCGATTCTTTCCAGATCGAGGATGGCGAGCAGCATGTCTTGATGCGAGGCGGGGATGAGCACGTCGGCTTCACGCACGATCGCCCGCAGCTCTTCGGCCGTGACTTCGGCGGCGGGTTTGCTTTTTACCGATACACCGAACAATCGCAGCAACAAGTTGGCCAGGACGTTGGTCAGCCAAACGATCGGGTACAGCACCCACAACAGTGGGCGCAGGATGAATGCCGCCGGTATCCCGACGCGCTCGGGT
>JBGPGJ010000312.1:0-3384 GCA_041483795.1 Sulfurifustaceae bacterium | reverse complement strand
TCGTGCGGTCGGTGCTGGCACTGGCGAGCCACTTTCCATCCGGGGAAAATACCACTGACTGGATCCAGTCCTTGTGACCGCTGAACGTGCGCTCGAGTATGGTCGGTGCCGAAGCAACAGTCCGCGGCGCGACCGATGTAGAGATTGCCGGTTTCGGCGACGTTAGGATCGGCGCGGATTTCCCCGATGGAGGAGCCGAGGATGAGTCACGCTCTTCTTCTCGAACTGAGGACGGTTCGGTGCGCATCCGGATGGTTTCCGGTTCGCGCGACGGCGCCAGCCATGTCTTGATCTCCAGCCAATAAAAACCGCTGGCAATGAGCGCCGCCCCGATCGCCGCCATGGTAAGCAACATGCGGCCCGCCCCAAGAGCAGCCCGGATGCGCCACCGCAAATGTTCTCGCCTCATCGCGCGCGTAGATGCCGCCGACGGCAAAACCGCTTTGGTCGACGCCGTTGGGTTGAGACCCATGGGCGCCGCAGCAGCGGTCGCCTGCCGGCGCTTGCCCATGAGTCCGTCCTGCAATTCGCGCGCCGACTGCGGCCGGTCTTTGGCATAAATCTGCATCGCCCAATCTACGCATTCGAGCAGCATCGGCCGATAGTCGTGGCGACCGACCTTCGTGGCCGGCGTAAGCGGATCGGCCTGATACTTGAGCACCGCCTGATAGCGCGACAGCGCATCTTCCGGGCGTTTGCCGCTGACACAGCGGTACATGGAGGCGCCGAGCGCGTAAATATCCGTCCACGGCCCCGGGTTGCCTTTATCCGGGTATTGTTCGATCGGGGCGTAACCGTGCGTCAATGCGATTCGTTGCGCCTGTTTGGTCTCGGTCATCGCCCGACGTGCGCTACCGAAGTCAATGAGCATCGGGCTGCCGTCCTTGCGCAGATAGATGTTCTCCGGCTTGATGTCGAGGTGCAGCATCTTGGCTTCGTGCACCGCATGCAGGCCGTTCAGAATCGGGGTGAAGACACGCAGGATCATGGGCTCGTCGAGCCGCGGCCCGTGCCGCTTGAGATAGTCCGCGAGGCTCTGGCCCTCCTCGTACTCCATCACCACATAAGCAGTGCCGTTGGCCTCGAGAAACCGCAACACGCGCACGATGTGGGGATGTTTGAAGTGCGCCAGTGCCCGCGCCTCCTTGACGAAGTTCTTGAGCCCCGCCTGGTAGTCGCGCACCGCCTGACGGTCGGGATTCGGCAGCACATGCATTTTGTCGTCGCGCTGCGCGATCTCGCCAGGCAGAAACTCCTTGATGGCAACAAGCGCGCCGAGCGTGGTGTCGCGCGCAAGATAGGTGAGCCCGAAGCCGCCATGACCGAGCACCGTCTCGATGGCGTATTCAGCAAGCTGATAGCCCGACGGCAATGCGTTCTTATGGTAAGTTCCCATATCTGATTTCTGATTCTAGATTGTCCGTGCCGGACGATCCCTCGCACCGGCAAAAACATCGCTGCATTGCGCCACGTGCGCCCTTTCACGCATACAACATTAGCCTTAATGATAGAGTCTAAGTTTTAGTTTAATTATCAATTAATTATAGCTTTATCTTCAGATTACGCCGAGATTTATCTACACGTTTTTTTCTTCCGTGCACCGGGCTTTTGGCATTCTTGCCAGCATAAGGATTACTCTCCTGCCGGCACTCGACCAATATCGGCGTACCTTCCAGTTGAAACGCGCGCCGGACGGCGTTCGCCAGATAGCGCCGATACGATGTCGGCAGCGCCTGCACCTGGTTTCCATGTACGATGACACGCGGGGGGTTTTTACCCCCTTGGTGCGCGTACTTCACCCGTATCCGGCGCCCGTGACGCACCGGCGGCGGCGTTGCTTGCACGGCCGCCTCAACCACCCGATTCAATCTGGACGTGGGCAACTCAAGCCACGCCGAGGCATGCGCCCGATCCACGGATGCAAAGAGTGCGCCGACACCGGTTCCATGAAGCGCGGAGAGGTAATGCGTGCGCGCAAACTCCAGAAAACTGAGCTTGCGCGCGACCTGTTGCTCTATCCAAGCGCGTTGTCCGCGGTCGAGCAAATCCCACTTGTTCACCGCCACCACCATCGCCCGCCCCTGTTCCAGGGCATAGCCGGCAAGCGCCATGTCCTGCTCGGTAACGCCATCGACGGCATCCACCACCAAAATCGCGACATCCGCATCGGTCAGTGCTTGCAACGTCTTGATCACAGAAAATTTCTCCGGTGTCTCATGCACCCGACCGCGCCGGCGCACGCCCGCGGTATCAATCAACACATAGCGCCGACCGTCGCGCTCCAGGGGAACATGAATTGCATCGCGCGTCGTACCCGGCTCATCGCAGACGATCACTCTCTCCTCACCCAGGAGCGCATTGACAAGACTGGATTTACCTACGTTGGGCCGGCCGATGACCGCAATCCGCGGTGCCTCCCGCCGCTCTTCTTCCGCCTCTACCCGCGGTAGTTCGGCAAGCACGCGCGCCATGAGATCCTCTACTCCCTCGCCATGCGCAGTGGAGATCGGAAACGGCTCTTCTAACCCAAGCCCATAAAATTCCGCGACCGCGACATCGGTGTCCAATCCTTCGGTTTTGTTTACACTTAGCCACAACGGCTTGCCCAAACGTCTCAACTCGCGGACAAGTTCGCGGTCGGCGGGCTGCAAACCTTCCCGTCCGTCCACGAGCAGGATGGCGGCGTCAGCCTCGGTAAGGGCCTCACGGATTTGCGCCGCTACCGATCCTTTAAGTTCGCTTTGCGGGGAATTACTTACCAGAGTATCCACCACGCCGCCGGTATCCACCACGAAATACGGGCGGTCGCCGAGTCGGCCATCGCCATATTGACGATCGCGCGTCATGCCGGGAGCGTCCGCTACCAGGGCGGCGCGACTTCGCGTGAGGCGATTAAAGAGCGTGGACTTGCCTACGTTCGGTCGTCCGACTAACACCACGACGGGCTTCACGACACGCTCCGTTCTGCAGATCAGAATGTCGCCGCCGCCTTTTCTTGCCGGGGCGGCGGATGAATTACTGATGTTGAATCAATTGCAACGCCGCCAGACGGCCGCTTTGTGCGGCGACGTACAACGTAGCGCCATCGGCAATAGCGCGGACTCGCACCGGTGCGCTGTCTAGACGGTAGCGCGCGACAAAATGGCCGTCGTCACGCGCCAGCCAATGAAGATAGCCCTCGAAGTCACCGACGACGACCGCCTTGTTGTGCAGTACCGGCGCACTGAGACGGCGTCCGCGCAATTTCTCCTGGCGCCACAAACTCGCCCCGGCGCGCTGATCGAATGCGAGTACCCACCCTTTGTCGTCGGCGATAAAGACGGCGTCGCGATCGGCATCCAACCCGGCATAGGACGACACATCGCGCGTCCACAGTTCGCGTCC
>JBGPGJ010000311.1:0-3386 GCA_041483795.1 Sulfurifustaceae bacterium | reverse complement strand
GCCCGGCATGCTGTGTGAGCGCCGCGCCCGAACGCGGCCGCGCCCAGTCCTCAGCGGTAAGCGTGATCGGCTCGGCGAATACGGGCAAGGAAAGCAGCAACAACGTAAGTAGGGGATACCGCATGCCGCATAGTATACCGCTGACGGCACCTGTCATTCACGGGACGTTGGTATTGCGCCAGCCTTTTCGCTTTCAACGAGCTTACGCGTGATAGTCGGGTTATCCCAGGGACCCTTTACCATATAGGTGACACGCGTTCCCTCTTCGATCTGTTTCTTGAAGAGCTTTTGCACCAACAGGGTCCACAGCGCCACCTGCGGCCCACCGGCCAGCAGGCCGGTGATGGTCAGACTGTCGGAAAGACTGGGGTAGACGTCCACGGTGAGATCGAAATCCTCCGCGGCGAGACCGATGCGTCCATTGGCGTGGATCCTGGCCGAAGGACCTTTAATCGAAAAATCGTCGGTGTCGGCATTGCCACGTTGAATCGCAATCTTTCCCTGAATGCGGTCAAAGGCGAATCCCTTGCCGAAGATCGGGGTGAAATCGAGCGTTAAATAGCGCCCAATCGCCGATAGATCGAGGAGTCCGAACACCCGTCCGGCGCCCTGTTTGAGTTGCAGGAAACGTCCTTTTTTCGCGTCTACCTCGATTGCACCGTTCAGGCTCGCGTACTTCAGATCTGCCGGGGCGCCGGCCCACGAAAGCCGCACACCCAACTCGACTTCGCCTCCATCGACCTGTTCTGGAACACCGAGTGCCTCCATCGTCTTGCCGAGATCGTTTCCGGTGAAACGCAGATTGAACTGGCTCGATGCTTGGCCGCGCTCCATGCGCCAGGAACCGTCCGCCTCGAAGCGGGCCTCGGGGCGCAGCAGCAACGCGCGTTCGACGTTCCATCCCCGATCGAAAGGATGGGCGACGAATTCAATCTCTCCGAGTTCTCGGTCCTTGACCTGAAACGATTTGGCCTTGAGCGCTATATGCGGAAGCTTGCGTGGATCGGTGCCAGTGCCGACATCGCGACGCTTCTGTTTCGATGGGGGCAACAGCAGGCGCGCGAGGTCGAGCTCGATCCGGGTTGCCGGCGCCGTTTCGAAGCGCAACCGGCCCGCCGCCGCGGGACCATTGATGGCACCGGCCCACCCACTCTTTTCTTTTAGCAGATCGAGATTCACGCGCCCGAACTCGCGATCGAGCAAAGTCAAGCCACGGATCTCGGCGCCGATACGCGCAAGCCACGCCGGCGTTTCTGCGACATTGCTGTCGACAAAGTACGGCAACCACCGATCGAGATTCAGATCGTCGAACCGCAACAACAGCTGAAGCCCGCGCTCGGATGGCAGGAAAACGCCCGTAGACAAGCGCGCCGACGTTTCATTGAAAACCAGCCGACCGGTCTGCAGGCGCCAACCTTCCTCGCGCGCAAAACGGATCCGACCCTGAAGTAATCCCCCCGCCGTCAGGCCGAGCGTCAGACTGTCGCGCGTCGCGCCCTCAGTGCGCACTACGAATTTGTCGGGGCCTAACCCCCCAGGCCGATTGAGCGGCGCCGGCAGCGATGCCTTGAGTTCGGAGAGATCGGCCTCGGCATAAATCTCGCGCCGCCCCTTTATCAGTCGCAACCGTGCTTCCCACGGCGCCGAACCGGAAACCTGCGCGGCCAATCTCGGCCCCAGCACCGGGGCGAGTCCCGCGGCCGTCACCCGCCCCTGCACTACCGCGACCGTTTCATCCGCACGCGGGCTCGATATCGCCAATACCGTTTCGGCGCCAAGCAACCGTGTGCTGACTTGGCCCTCACGCACGCCCTCTTCGGTGAAGCGCAAACTCCCGGTGACGGCACTTGCCTGCGCCGCAACGCCGGCAAATCCAAATGTCCCATTCAGAAAACGATACTCGCCGCGCACACGCGTGCTTCCGTCGTCGGTCGACACGGCGAGATCGAGACTCAGCATGCCGTCGCCGGCGGCCTCGAGCGTCGGCGCCAACCATTCTTTCCACTCGTCTCCGCCCGCGCCGGTCTTGACTGCGCGCAAAACGCGCAGGCTTTCGGCGATCGGCCCCGACACGTTGGTCTTTACTTGTACCGACCCTAGGCCACCGCTGGTGACCACGACTTCGCTCGCCTTGAGCGCACCGATACGCCCCTGACCGGTGACAAGAAACCGCTCGCCGTCAATCGTCACATCCGCGGTGGCGTTCGTGACCGGTCGCCAACCCGGGAGATATCCGTAAACGGCGTCGCGTACCTTGGCGCGTATCTCGAACTTACCCGGCCCCGACGCGAACGGAAAATCGCGTGTGTGGCCGTTGTAAACGAGCGTGCCCTCGGTCACTGTGCCGCCGATAAAAGAGCGCTCCATCCACGCCAGCGTGCCGGGCGAAAGGAGAGCCACGGGGTAATAGCGCGTGGCATGTGCGCCATTACCATCGCGGAAATTCATATTCAACGCCAAATGCGGCGACAGCGTCGAGTCGTGAGGTAACTGGAATCTGAGCCGACCGGTCGCGCGCCCATCCTCGCTTGCAAACGCGATATCGTCCGTGGCGATCAACCAATGATCGGCCTGGCGCTCCCAACGCAGATGCGCCGTTGCGCGCGCGATCGGAACCGGCGCGCGGAAAATGCGCGGAAACGCAAGCGCGCCGTCGCGTATATCGAGCTTGAGTTCCCCTTGGTTGCGCTTTATAGATAGCTCGCCACCCGCACCGCGCACGCCGGGCCACCCGCGGTAAGGTTCCGCAGTCAGCTTCTCGATGCCGGCCGAAAACGTGTAGTCTTCCGGAGAATCGAGCGCCCCGGTCAATTGCACGCGCAGATTTTTTATGACGCCGCTCGGCTTAAGCGCAGTCCATAATGCAGCGGACTCTTCGTAGGGCAGTCCACCCTCCTGGTCAGCCGGGCGCAAACCGGCGACAAATGCGGTCACATCGTCCAATTCGATACGGTCTACTCGCAGCGAGGTTTCTTCGTCGCGGCGCACAAATTGCAATTCACCCGCCGACCAGGGCGCGCCGTGCAGCGCGAGCGTCAGGTCCTTGAGCACGAGGCGGAAACCGCTGGATTCGTCTTCCCACCGGACGCGCGTCGATGCATGCTTCACCGATAACGGCGCGCGCAAACCGGCGAGCGGTAAGCGCAGGTTGTTCACCGCCAACTCGCCCTCGACCGACACCGGGCGCGAGTCTTTCCACGCGTTCCACAACTCCACCGAAAAGGTTCCGCGCAGCATCTCCGGTAACTGCTCGCGTATCACCCGCGGCATCCGCTCCACATTGACATCGCGCCCGCGAAGATAAATCTCGCCCTTGAACAACTGTCCCAGAAAAGGATTGCCGCTAACGTCCGCGACCAGCGAGCAATCGTTGCAAAGCCCCTGCG
>JBGPGJ010000310.1:0-3392 GCA_041483795.1 Sulfurifustaceae bacterium | reverse complement strand
CGCAATAACTATGACAAACTGCGCACCGACAGCCCGGAGGCATTCCATTTCATCGCCGAGGTGAGCGGTACCGTGCTGTTGGCTAACAAGGAAGTCATGCCATGAATCGCTTTGCCGATAATTTAAAGTTTGTCGCGACGTTTATCCGATCGCGCGCCGCTAGTTAAGGAGTTGCATGACTGACGAATTCCTGCCGTTCTCGCGGCCGACGATTAGTGGCGAGGCGATCGCCGAGGTAGTCGCCTGTCTGGAGTCGGGCTGGATCACCACCGGTCCGCGCGTTAAAAAGTTCGAGGAGGCGCTGAAGGTTTATCTCGGCGCGCCACATGTGTTATCGCTGTCTTCCGCGACCGCTGGATTACACTTGGCGTTGTTGGCGCTGGAGCTCCAGCCCGGCGACGAAGTCATCACCACGCCCATGACCTTCGTCGCGACGCTCAACACCATCGTACTCGCGGGTGGTACGCCGGTATTGGTGGACGTCGAGACTCCTACCCATAACATGGACGTTTCCAAACTCGCGCGCGCGATTACGGCGCGAACTCGAGCCATCCTACCGGTGCACTTCGCGGGTTTGCCGGTGGATCTCGATCCGCTCTACGCACTCGCCGAAAAACGCGGTCTGCGCGTGATAGAAGATGCGGCGCATGCCATCGGCGCCGAGTACAAAGGCCGGCGCGTCGGGTCTTTCGGCGGCACTCAAGTGTTCAGTTTCCATCCGAACAAAAATATTACCACGGGCGAGGGCGGGTGCATTGCTACGCGCGACGAGAAGCTGGCCGAACGCGTAGCGCTGTTGCGTTTCCACGGCATGGACCGCGAGGCCTGGAACCGCTTCGGCAAGACCGGCAGCCAACACTACGAGGTCGTTATTCCCGGATTCAAGTACAACATGATGGATATCCAGGCCGCGCTTGGGCTGCATCAGTTGCCAGCGCTCGATGGATTTATCCGGCGCCGGACGGAGCTCGCGCAGCGCTACCAGCAGGAGCTGGCTGCCTGGCCACAATGGACCCTGCCACAGGTGCCCGCCTTTGCGCAGCGCCACGCCTGGCATCTGTATACACCGCTGATCAATCCCGAGAGCGCAGGCATCGATCGCGACGCATTCATGGCCGGAATGAAAGAGCGTAACATCGGCACCGGCCTGCACTATCGCGCGGCGCATTTGTACCCGTATTACCGCGAACGCTTCGGTTTCGAGCGCGGAGACTTCCCTAACGCCGAGACGATCTCGGATCGCGTCGTGAGCCTGCCGCTGTTTCCCGGGATGACAAACGCCGATCAAAACCGGGTGTTTGCGGCCATGAGAGATCTCTTTAAAAAGGGCCGGTGATGAAACCCTACGTCAGCGTGGTCGTGCCGGTATACAACGAGCAGGCAAACCTCGACACGCTGTTTTCGCGTCTGACCGCGGTGCTCGACCGCGTTAAAAAGCCGTACGAGATTCTGTTTACCAACGACGGCAGCCGCGACCGTTCCGGCGAGCTGCTGCGCCAATTCCACCAGCGCCGTCCGAAGCAGGTACGTGTCATTGATTTCAACGGCAACTTCGGCCAGCACATGGCGATCATGGCTGCGTTCGAGCGCGTGCGCGGCGAGGTGGTCGTCACGCTCGACGCCGATCTACAGAACCCGCCGGAAGAAATCCCCAAACTGCTCGCCGCCATCGAGGCTGGGCACGATGTGGTCGGCGGGTATCGCAAGCAACGTCAAGACAACGTCTTTCGCCGCTACGTCTCGAAGCTGCTCAATTTCATCCGCGAACGTACCACGGGCATCAAAATGCGCGATCAGGGTTGCATGCTGCGCGCCTATCGGCGAAGTATCGTCGAGAACATTACCGCGAGCGGCGAGATCTCGACCTTCATTCCGGCGTTGGCGATGAGTTACGCGGCCAACCCCACCGATGTTGAGGTGGAACACGCCGCGCGCGCCGCCGGCACATCCAAATACCGGTTGTACGATCTGGTGCGTCTCAACTTCGACCTGATGACCGGTTTTTCGATCCTGCCGCTACAAGTATTTACCCTGTTCGGCATGGTGGTCTCGGTGCTCAGCGGGTTACTCGTACTACTGTTGGTTGTCCGCCGCTTGGTGATAGGTCCGGAGGCGGAAGGTCTTTTCACTCTGTTTGCGATTCTGTATTTCTTCGTCGGCGTGGCCATCATGGGACTCGGCGTTATCGGCGAGTATGTAGGGCGCATCTACCAGGAGGTGCGGCGCCGGCCGCGCTTCGTGATTCGTCAGGTTTACGAGCAGTTGGATGACCAATAGTATGGCCAACGGGCCGGGTATTCTCGTGTTTGCCTACCATGACGTCGGCTACGAATGCCTCGATGTCCTGATCCGACGCGGCGAGCGCGTGCTTGCGGTTTTCACCCATCAGGACAATCCGAACGAAAACATCTGGTTCAAATCGGTCGCCGAACTTGCGCGCCGCCACGGGCTCGCGGTGCATACGCCGGAATCGGTGAACACGCCTGAATGGATCGCGCGCATCCGCGCGCTGCGACCGGACATCGTCTTTTCCTTTTACTACCGCGATTTGATCTGCCAGGAGATTCTGGATTTGCCGCGGCTCGGGGCGTTCAATATGCATGGATCGTTGTTGCCGCGCTATCGCGGACGCGCGCCGATCAACTGGGCGGTGCTGCGCGGCGAAGAGGAGACCGGCGCGACGTTGCACTACATGATCAAGCGCCCGGACGCCGGCGATATTGTGGATCAGGAACCTGCGACCATCGGACCGGAAGAAACGGCGCAGGACGTGTTCGTCAAGGTTACCGCTGCCGCCCGACGTGTGCTCGAGCGCTCGCTCGAGGCGATCAAGGGCGGTAACCCGCCGCGGCGAGTGCAGGACGAGTCGCAGGCGAGTTACTTTGGCGGGCGTAAACCCGAGGACGGTCGCATAGACTGGCAACAGAGCGCGCTCGAGATATTCAATCTGATCCGCGCTGTGACACATCCTTATCCGGGTGCCTTTACCGAAGCGCGCGGTCGGCGACTGTATCTCTGGTGGGCACGGCCGCGGCATGACGCGGGCGGCGAGCCCGGTGAAATCGTTTCAACCCAACCGCTATGCGTTGTCGCCGGAAAGGGGAGCCTCGAGCTTATCCGGTTGCAATGGCAAGGCGGTGCAGAAGAAGAGGCAGCGGCCGGGACGCACGGCTTGCGCGTAGGCGATCGGCTCAACGTGGCGCGGCGTTTCGGCACGACAAGGGGAATGGCATGAGTACTAAGGTTTTGATTCTCGGCGTGAACGGTTTCATCGGTAACAGTCTCACGCAACGCATCTTGCGGTCCACGGACTGGCAGGTGTACGGCATGGACATGAGCGATGATAAGCTCAACGAATGCCTGGGGCACGAGCGCTTCCACTACGTCGAGGG
>JBGPGJ010000309.1:0-3394 GCA_041483795.1 Sulfurifustaceae bacterium | reverse complement strand
GCCGCCGTTGAGGGCGATGTCGCTCATGCCGGAGTGAGAGAGGAAGTTGCTGATCAACGCTACCACAACATCCTCGAGCAGTTTTTGCGCGGCAGCCGATATGTTTTCTCTCGAATGCGCGCGAATCACCTGTTCGAGATAACGATATCGTGCCGCTTCCGCTTGCCGATCCGTGCCCGCAAAGTCGGAGTCCAAGTGCAGGCCGTCCGCCGCGAGCCGCAAGGCCTTGCTGAATGCCGCGTACAGGGGTTCCGGATCGCCCATTGCCGCCAGACCCACTACCTTGCCTTCGTGCCGCAGGGCTTTAAATCCTAGAAGACGCGTGATGTGACTGTAAAATATACCGGCCGATGTACCAAACGCGTTCGATACATGAATGCGACGCAGCACCCCGTCATCGTAAGTACACGAGGTATGATGGATATTGTGGTCCCCGTTTCCATCCATGGTAATCACCGCGGCCTTGTCAAACCCGGAATAGAATGCCGCCGGGATGGCATGCGAATCGTGATGATCAACGAAACGAAGATTTGCGCTCGGAAAACCCTCCGTCTCTAGAAAGACCTGCTTGTGGAAGTGGTCGTCGAACGATTTGGCGCGTGCAGTGAGTCGATCGATGTAGCTGCCGATCAGCATCTGCGGCTTCTCTCGACCTGCTAGACGGCGCCGCAGACGCACGAAACGGCGTGTGAGTTCCTTGATCCAGGTTTCGCGACGAAAGTACTCTTCCGGGTAGAACGTGTAGAGCAGCGCTAAGCGTTCAACTTCGGTACGCCCGCGTCGGGCGATCGAGAGCACAGAATCGATTGCCAAGTCAGTGAGCCGGCCGCCGTCATTTTTAATACGCGACAAGCGCTCGTCGGAAACCGCAGCGAGCAGCTTCGCGTCTTCGAACAACGCGGCCGATGCCTCGTGTCCAGTTTGGATACCCAAGATCAATGCCATCTTAAGCCGCTATATCTAGTCCGGTGTTGGTTGGTACTTCTATTTCCCGTGATAGGGCCGGTAGTTGTCGAGTCGACACACACTTGGCGGTGTTTTAATGTCGGTTGGCAGCGCGACAGTCCGCGATCAACCCCAGTATGGCCGATGATCGCGACACCCAGGAGAAACGTACAGCGGACTCTGCGGCATGCGCCCCGAGACGAATCCGAAGTTCGGCATCGTTGAGTAGAGAGTCGATCGCCGTTGCAAACCCGCGTGGGTCGTTCGGATCGACCAGCAGCGAAGTCTGCCCGTTCTCGAGCACGCTCGCGAGACTTGGCAGGCGCGATGCGACGATGGCACGGCCTGCGGCCATGTACTCGAAGAGCTTCAGCGGCGAGGTGTAGCGGCTGGCGATGCTGGTTTGCGTAAGCGGTAACAGACAGATATCGGCGCGGGCGATGAGTTCAAAGCGTCGTCCCGGCGGAATCGGTCCGAGAAACACGACACGGTGTTCAACGCCTAGCTGATGAGCGAGTCCACGCAGCTCCTCGATGCGTCGAGCATTGCCGCCGGCGATGTGGAGCACCGCCTTATTCTTCACGTGAACCATCGCGCGTACGAGCACGTCCACCCCCTTCCAGGGATGCAGACTGCCGAGATAGAGCAATACCGGCACGGGATTCGGCGTCGCCGCCGGCACATGCTGCGCCTGTTCCAGGTCCACGCCGTCCGGTGCGACGATGGCGTGGATACTCACACTATATACCCTGCGGATGTCCTCGAGCAGCAAAGGCGTAAGCGCAATCAGTCCGGCGCTGTGGCGATACACAAAGCCCTCGCGCTCGATCAGGGCATCCAGTTTGCGCTGCTCGCGGGCCGTAGGATTCGGGTGTTCCTCACGATAGGTTTGTGCAAAGACTTCATGGGTTTCAAAAAGCAGCGGGACCTGGGGCACGTGTTGCAAAAGGTACTCGGCCATTTTTAGATTGCGCACGAGCACTACGTCGGCCTCATGGTCACGCAACGCGCGCGCCGCCATGAAGTAGAATGGCTTATTCGACGCCAACGGAAACCACCAACGCTTGCGCGGATCGGGCAGGTAATGCAATTCAACGCGCGAACAAAGCGGCCGTCCGAGAATACTTTCCGCCGCGAGGGCGCGCCGCGGTCGCGGCGTGACGAGCGTAACGTCCACGCCGATCTCGCCGAGCGCGTCGGCGGTATAGAGAATTTGTAACGCCTCCGGAGAATCGTCCGGGACCGCATGCGGGTCGAGATACGCGAGCCGCATCTAGCTCAAGCCCAGCGCGGTAAGCATGCGTTGGCCGACCAGCCCCCACGTATAGTGCTGTTCGATACGCGCCCGGGCCGCGCGTCCCATGTCCGCGCGCCGCGCGGGATCGAGCGCAAGGGCGCGCATCGCCTGCGCCAACACCCGTGGATCGCCGGGTGGGACCAGGACCCCGCAACTTCCTTCGTTCCCGACGACTTCCGGAATGCCGCCGATGTAACTACCGACTACCGGTTTGCTGCAGCTCATGGCCTCGGCAATGGTGATGCCGAAGGCTTCGTCGCCGATGCTCGGAAAGAAACCGACATCCGCGGCGGCGTAGTAGTCCGGCAGCCGATCGTGCGGCACGGGATCGTGGAAAATCACCCGCTCCGTTATCGCGAGCGTGTTCGCGAGTTCCTTGAGTTTGGGCTGGTCGGGACCTTCGCCGATGACCAGCAGTCGAGCCGGAATATCGCGCAGCGCCGGTTCAGCGAGCGCTCGCAGCGCCACGCTCATGCCCTTCCATCCCACGAGCCGGCCGGCGAAGGCGAACAGCACGGTCTCGCTCGGAACACCGAGCTGGGCACGCAACGTCGCGCCGTTGCGTGGCGTGAATTGATTTACATCCACGCCATTGTAAATCACGATCGGATAGCGCTTACGGTAGCGTGTGCGCAGTTGCCAGGCGTTGAAGTAGCTACAGGAAAGTAAGGCATCAACGCGACGTACTAGTGTACGGTCGAAGGGAATGAAATCCGTGCCGCCACTCACGAAGGCGAAGCGGGTCTTGGATCCAGAGGGCGATTGCCTCCGTACGATCCACGGCCAGAAAAAATCGAATGGTTTGTCAATTATTACCCAGTCGTATTCGCCTTCGATAACCGCGGCGCGCGCATGACGGGCAAACGTCATGCGCTCGACGGTGCGCTGAAAGCGGCTGCCGAGATCGAGCACCCGATCGCGTGGCCGGAACGGAAATGTGCGTACGGCGACGTTCCCAAGCGACTTCGGCGGCGCAATGGAGCCTGCGCCGCCGAAGACGGTAATCTCGTGCCCAGCGCGCGCCAGCGCTTCCGCCAGTTTCCACACGACGGTTTGCAGCCCGCCGTAAGAAACCGTGACGGTAACGTCAATGAACGCGATGCGCGCCATGTGTCAGCAACTGTCCCAAGGAAATATCGAGGATGAGCAATT
>JBGPGJ010000308.1:0-3415 GCA_041483795.1 Sulfurifustaceae bacterium | reverse complement strand
GTTCGCCGCGCCTTTAAGGCGGCGTGGACGCCGCCGTATGGCCCCACCTATATCTCGTGGCATTCAGATTTCAACGACGAGACTGTCCGCACCGAAATCGTCGCGCAGGAAAAAGTTGACCCGCGTATGCGGGTGCGACCCAATCCCACCGAGGTCGAGCGCGCGGCAAAGCTCCTGGTCGAGGCCAAGATGCCGCTGATGATCGTTGGCGACGAACTCTACAATACCAAGGCGGTAAACAAAGCGGTCAAGCTGGCTGAGCTTCTCGGCATGCCCGTCACCCAAGCGCGGCAAATCTTCGCGAATTTTCCCGAAACGCATCCGCTGTGGGTGGGGAGCCTGCCCGCCGCCCGGCTCGCCTCGCTCGACTTTCCAAAAAACCCCGATGTCGTCATCAATGTCGGCAACAAGCTCCAGCACAACAGTCCCCAGCCGATTGTCGCCCGTGAAGCGAAGTTCATTGACATGCGGATCGACAGCTGGAGCATGGGTAATGTGATGAACACGGAGGTCCCGCTCGTCGCCGACGTCGCCTACGGGCTGGACGATCTAATCGCAGCGGTCGAAGGCATCATGACGCCCTCGATCCGGGAAAGGGCGCGGGACCGCGCCCAGGAAGTGCGGCGCTTCAGCGAAAAAGCGAAAACGCTCAGGGCGCTCGTGACGAAGAATCCGGAATGGGATCGCAGTCCCATGCTTGCCGACCGCGTGACCTGGGAGGTTGCGCAGTTTGCGGACAAGGACGCGATCGTCGTCCACGAGGCGGGGTCCGTGGTGCTGCATAGCTTCGACTTTAATCCGATCGGCGGTCGCGAACTCTTTTTCTATTACGGCGCGCACCTCGGTTCGGGCGTCGGCACCGCCGCGGGCGTGAAGCTCGCGCGTCCGAACCAGCAGGTGATTTGCCTGGTCGGCGACGGATCGTTCGTTTTCGGGCCGACCGCTCTCTGGAACATGGCGCGGTTGGAGCTTCCGGTGATTACCATCGTCTACAACAACCATGCTTACTCCGGGTCCCACAGTCGCGTGATCGAGAAGGTTGCTGGAGGCAAGATGGTACAGACGCGCAAGTTCGTCCACGACTATTTGGGAAATCCTGACATGAACATGGCCTACATCGCCAAGGGATTCGGCGTTGACGGCGAAGTCGTTGAGTCGCCGGCCCAGCTAAAGGCGGCGCTAAACCGGGCGCGTAAGGCGACCGTCGAGGGCAAGCCCTATCTCATTGATGCACAAGTAGCGCGAGTGGGCGTGGCGTGGTCGGAGAAGCCTTGGATCCCACCGATCCGTATTGCCCAGGAGCGCACGAGAAAGGTTTAGATTGGCGCCAAACCCGGTCTCATCCAATTTCGTAAGGAGACACATGGGAACAAACTTCGTATTGCATTTTTTTTCGGCGTGCTTGCTCTGGTAAACGCTGCGGCCGACGCGCAGCAGACCAATATCCGGGTGCGCGGTACCATCACCGCCTTCGACGGGAATGCGCTTTCGGTGAAATCTCGTGACGGTAAGGATCTGAAACTCCAACTGGCAGAAAACGCCACGGTGGCCGCTGCCAAGGCGATCACGCTCGCTGACCTCATACCGGGTGACTACGTCGGCGCTACCTCCCTGAAACGCCCTGACGGTACGCTCGTCGCGCGCGAAGTGCACACGATTGCGCGCACCGTCGCCGAAGGTCATGGCCCTTGGGATCTGGAGCCCGGCTCAATGATGACCAATGCCACCGTAGGAGAGATAGTCCAAGGTACCAGCGGCCGTGAGCCGACCCTCAAGTACAAAGAGGGCACGCAAAAAATACTGGTGCTGGAAGGCACGCCGATCGGTACCACCGTTGCGGCGGATCGCTCGTTTCTGGTCTCTGGCGAGTATGTGTTTGTCGCCACTCGCGTCGAGGCCGATGGCAAAATGACTGCGTTGCGAATCCAGGTGAGCAAAGACGGTGTTAGGCCACCGCAGTAGAAGTAGCCACACCAGAGAAAAATGGGGCCAATGTGACGTACCCCGCTTTCATGGAGGCGGGGGACAATTCGAGGCAATTCCAATTGAGCGACCGATGTCGCGCTGGCGTGTCGGCGCCCGTAGCCCGAGGAGATAGCCGTCCCGATGGACGATTGTTAACGCGGCGAGGGGATAGTCTACGGGCTCAAATCTGTTGACCACCGTAAGGTGGTGGCCATGCCCGTCTTGCGTTGGCGCGTCAGGCCTGCGCCAGCGCCATCTGAACGCGATCCGGGCGCAGCGGCAGGCGGCGCAGGCGCACGCCGATGGCGTCGAAGACGGCGTTGTTAATGGCCGCTGCTACCGGAGAGCACACCGGTTCGCCGGCACCGGTCGCGGGTTTGTCTGGACGGTCAATAATGCGCACGATCACTTCCGGCGCGTCGGTGATGTGCATGATTTGATAACCTTGCCAGTCGCGGCCGGTGACGTTCGTGCGGTCGAAGGTCGTTTCTTCATGGAGCGCGCGGCTTATTGTCTGCAAGATGCCGGTTTCCATCTGCGCTTCCACCGCTTGCGGGTTGATCGTCAGGCCGTTGTCTTGCACGGCAAAGAAGCGGGTGACTCGTACCTTGCCGGTCTTGCGGTCCACTTCCACCTCGGCCACTTCCGCATTATAGGTGCCGTCGCGCTGCCCGATGGCGACACCGCGACCGGTTGCGATCGGCTGCGCGCTGCCGCCCTGCGGCGAGGGCCGCGTCTGCCAGTTGGCGTCCTTGGCGACTTGCTCGAGCGCGGCAATGGCGCGCGGGTCTTTCATGTAACGCAGCCGGAACGCGATCGGATCGGCCCCGGCGGCCGCGGCCAATTCGTCCATGAATGATTCCATGGCGTAGGTAATCTGATACTGCGCCGGCGAGCGCAGCGAATGGGTGCGGATGCCCATGCGCGCATTGGCGGTGTTGGCATCGGCGCCGAGTTCCTGCACGTAATGCCCGACTTGGCGGCGATTGGGAATCTCATAGAGCAGCGGTCCATTAAATTTGCCCAGGCGGAATTCACCCACCGGCTTGTTCACCAAGTTGCTGGCCAGGTAGATGTTGTCGGACCAAGTCGTCATCCAGGCTTCGTGATCCCAAGCCGTGACGGTGCCGTGATCGTCCACCGCCGCGCGCAAATCCTGCAGCATAGGGGAGCCCTTGGGGCTCCAGATGTTTTCTTCTTCGCGCATCCATTGCACCCGCACCGGTGCGCCCACGGCCTGTGACATGAGCACGGCGTCCAGCGCGGCGTCATCGACACTGAGTCGCCCATAGCAGCCGGACGCCGCGTGCGAAATCACGCGCACGTGCTCGGATCTAACATCGAGCAGTTTGGCCGCCGCACGTTGAACATCGTGCGGATACTGCGAGCCGGACCAAATCGTGACGCGGCCATCGCGCGCATCGGCCACCGCGCACGACGGGCCGATCAT
>JBGPGJ010000307.1:0-3418 GCA_041483795.1 Sulfurifustaceae bacterium | reverse complement strand
CCACCCCCCCCGCCCCCCCCTCCCTTGGGGGGGCCCCCCGGGCCGCGTTTCCCCTAACTGTCAACCCGCCACAACCCCGCTTCGCCTTTGCGTTGAGTTGTAGACATCATTCCGGAAACACACCGGTTGAGAGATAACGATCGCCGCGGTCGCAGATGACGGTCACGATCTTCGCTTCGCGGACTTCTCCGGAGAGCTGTAGCGTGGCATGCGTGGCGCCACCGGAAGAAATGCCGCAGAAGATACCCTCTTCGCGCGCGAGGCGGCGCGTCATCTCCTCCGCGTCGCGTTGACTCACCTCCATGACGCGGTCCACGCGCTTGGCATCGAAAATCTTCGGCAGGTACGCCTTGGGCCACGCTCGAATGCCGGGAATGGACGAACCTTCCGATGGCTGCACACCGACGATTTGTATCTTGGAGTTCTTTTCTTTCAGAAACTGCGACACGCCCATGATGGTTCCGGTGGTGCCCATGGAGCTGACGAAGTGCGTGATCTGTCCCTCGGTATCGCGCCAGATCTCCGGTCCCGTGCCCTCGTAATGAGCGCGGGGGTTATCCGGGTTGGCGAATTGGTCGAGCACACGGCCCTCGCCGTCGGCCTTCATCTTCTCGGCAAGATCGCGCGCCCCTTCCATGCCGGCGCTCTGCGGCACCAGGATGATCTCGGCGCCGAAGGCTTTCATCGCGGCGCGGCGCTCGGCACTCATGTGCTCGGGCATGATGAGGATCATGCGATAGCCCTTCATGGCCGCAGCCATCGCCAATGCGATACCGGTGTTGCCGCTGGTGGCCTCAATCAACGTGTCGCCCGGCTTGATCTCACCGCGCGCCTCGGCGTGCTTGATCATCGAAAGCGCCGGACGATCCTTGACCGATCCGGCCGGATTATTGCCTTCGAGTTTGGCGAGGATGACGTTGGTGGTTTGTCCCGCAAGGCGCTGCAACCGCACCAACGGTGTGTTGCCGACAAAGTCCTCGAGTGTCTTCATGCGCGAATTCTAACAGTCGCCAATGCGTATGCGCATCCGCTCTAGCCGCCTGGTTCCATGTGTTCGACCACCAGTTGCAACGAGCGATAGCCCTGATATTCGTTGACGTCGAGCCGGTAAGCGGCCCGCACGCGTACGCCATCGGGCGCCGTGTCCGCCGCGCCAAAAGCGATTGCCTGAAGCGCATGCCCGCCGTTGGACGGTCGAAGCGCGAGCTTTAGGTGTTTTTGTCCGACGATACGGCGCTCGACCACCTCGAAGTCACCATCGAAAATGGGTTCAGGAAAAGCAGAGCCCCAAGGTCCGCCGGCGCGCAAGATCTCTGCGAGCTCAAGCGTGAATTCTGCCGATGTCAGTTCGCCGTCGCTCAGGACGGTGCCGCGCAGATCGTCTTCCGTAAGCCAGCGACTCACCTCCTCATCGAAGGCGGCGGTGAAATCATCGAAGCAACCTCGTTCAAGCGTGAGTCCCGCGGCCATGGCGTGGCCGCCGAACTTGCGCAGCAGTCGCGGGTGACGCGCGGCAATGGTATCGAGCGCATCGCGGATGTGAAGTCCGGGTACCGAACGCGCCGAGCCCTTGAGTTCGGTTCCGCTGGCGGGCGCGAATGCGATCACGGGACGATGCGTACGCTCGCGCACGCGCGCAGCGACGATCCCTATGACACCCTGGTGCCAGGACTCGTCGAACAAACACAACCCACGCGGCAGGCGGGATTCCAGTTGTAGCGCCGCGACCGCCGTTGCCGCCTGCTCGCGCATGTCGCGCTCGATTTCGCGTCGCTCGCGATTAAGTTGATCGAGCCTGCGCGCCAGCTCCTGCGCACGTTGCGAATCGTCGGTGAGCAGGCACTCAATGCCGAGCGACATATCCGTCAAGCGCCCGGCGGCGTTGAGTCGCGGCGCGACAATGAAACCGAGATCGGTGGAACTCAAACGCGCCGCCTCGCGGCCCCCGACGGCGATGAGCGCTCGGATACCGGGACAACATTGTCCGGCACGGATGCGCGCGAGACCTTGGGCTACCAGGATACGGTTGTTGGCATCGAGCGGCACCACATCGGCCACCGTCCCAAGTGCGGCAAGGTCGAGCAACTTCGCAAGGTTGGGTTCGGGAATCCCTTGCTTCGCGAACCAGCCTTCGGTGCGTAGATACGTGCGTAACGCCAGCATGACATAGAACGCAACGCCGACGCCCGCAAGTGCCTTGCTGGGAAATTGGTCGCCCGGCTGATTCGGGTTGACGATGGCGTCGGCCGGCGGCAACTCCGCGCCCGCGAGATGATGATCCGTAATGAGCACCTTCATTCCGAACGCCTGTGCGGCGCGCACGCCATCCACGCTAGAGATGCCGTTGTCTACCGTGATGAGCATGTCCGGTCGGCGTTCGGCCGCGACCGTTACGATCTCCGGTGTGAGGCCGTAGCCGTATTCGAACCGATTTGGGACAAGATATTCGACATCGCGCGCGCCCAGTGCCTGTAGCGCACGTACAACAAGCGCGCAACTGGTGGCACCGTCGACGTCGAAGTCGGCCACGACGAGAATGCGTTTCCGATCTCGCAGCGCCTGTGCGAGCAGCTCTACTGCCCGCGATATTCCAAGAAGCGCGTCCGGCGGTGCCAGACGCTCAAGCGATCGGTCGAGTTCGAGCGCCGAGCGAACGCGGCGTGCGCGGTAGACGCGCCGCAACACAGGGTGCAGATCGTCCGGTAGCGTATCGGGAACGTCATCGTCAACGACGCGGCGTACGATATGCCTGAGTGTGAGATCCATCGTCAGCGATAAGTGGTCAGCGACTTTCGGCGTCGCCACCAACGGCGCGCGTGGCGCGACGTCAGGCGGAACGTCTGACCGCTATCGGTAAGAATCGCAGCCGATTCGATCGTGTGTTCCTTGAGCGCGGCGAACAACGGTTCGAACCAGTTGCGCTCCAGTTCTTGTATCGCTTGCGACCAACCATCGGCATCGCGATAGAGCACCGCCGCTCGCAGCGAATCGAGCACCACAATATGTGCACCCGGACGAGTCGCGCTCCGCTGCCATTCGTCGAAGCCGACGGGTACCGATTGGCTTGGCGTTTCGGTCAGGCGCGCGAGCGCGAGACTCACTGGCTCGGCGCTCCACAATCCACCCCATCCCACCGGCGTGATTCGCGGCAGCCGGCCGCCGCCCCAGAACCACAGGCTGTTCACGGGGACCTTTCCAGCGCGCTCGCGCTCTTCGTTGACCTTGGCGGTATGAAGCAGTATCTGCATCTCGTTCAGGGTCGTATGCCACGCCTTGGCTTCAGCGCCGCGCGGAAGATAGGGATGGATATCGCGTCCGACGACTTCCGGTAAGGGCGTCGTCATCACCTTGGGCGCACGGGGAAGTTTCAGGTACCAACGCGAGGGCCGCGGTGCCTTTAGGGTCCAGCCATCGAGTG
>JBGPGJ010000306.1:0-3431 GCA_041483795.1 Sulfurifustaceae bacterium | reverse complement strand
GGTATCTTTAATCAATGGACTTTCATGTGGGAGCACAAACGATGAAGAAAATCGAAGCCATCATCAAACCCTTCAAGCTCGACGACGTGCGCGAGGCTCTGTCCGAGGCCGGCGTCACCGGACTCACCGTGACCGAGGTCAAGGGTTTTGGGCGTCAGAAGGGCCACACCGAGCTTTACCGCGGCGCGGAATATGTCGTGGATTTCCTGCCGAAGGTAAAAATCGAGGCCGTGGTTCCCGATGGCGTCGTGGATCGGTGCATCGAGGCCATCGCCAACTCCGCGCGCACGGGCAAGATCGGCGACGGCAAGATTTTTATCTGTCCGGTGGAGCAGGTTATTCGTATCCGCACCGGCGAGCGCGGCGACGCGGCGATTTAGGGGATGTGGTTCAACCGCCCGCGTCCAGTCGGGTGGTTTCCTCAAGGTAACGGCTCCGCGGGAAGTTCCGGGTGAGGATACGCACGGTATCTTCGTAGAGTTTTTTCATTCCCATCCTTTTGTAGGACATGGCCTGCAGGCCGAGCGCGTCTTCAGTCGCGGGCGTACGCGGGTAATTTTCGAGCGCGTATTTGGCGCGGTTTGCCGCCGCCACGTAGGCGCCTCGGTTGTAGTAGAACTGCGCTACGCTGATTTCGTAGCGTGCCTGCGCCTCGAACAGATAGTTCATGCGCACACGGGCATCCTCGGCATAGCGGCTGTTGGGAAAGCGCTGCACAAGCTCCTTGAAGGATTCGTACGATTCTTGCGTCCCTTTGATATCTCGGTCGTGGAGATCGTCGTTTCCACCGAAGAGCCAATCGCCAATGCTTCGTTGACCGTGAAAGTTCACAATGCCCTTGAGGTAGTAGGCGTAATCCACGTTCGGGTGCGTCGGGTATTGGCGGATAAACCGGTCGCAGGCGGCGAGGGCGAGCGCCGGCTCGTCCCACTTATATTGCGCGTAGGCGATTTCGAGTTGTGCCTGCTCGGCGTAACGGCCGTACGGAAAACGCCCCTGAAGTTGCTCGAAGAGCTTGATCGCCCCGTCGTAGTTACCTTCGTCGAGTAACTGCTTGGCTTCTTGGTAAAACCGCTCCACAGTCCAGTCTTTGGTGGGGTCCAAGGTCGCGGCGCAACCGGCGAGGGCAAGCGCGAACACGAGGAGCACGAGGCGACGCATGACGTGTATCATTCACCGGATATGGTAACGGGCCGCAAGCTTAGCGTGATTTCTCCACGACGGGAAGTCGAAAGGCACGGATGACGAACGACTTACGCCGTGCGCAGGTTCCCGCGGAGCTTGCCGGCAAACGCCTGGATCAGGCTCTGGTCGCGATGTTTCCCGATTCGACGCGCTCTCAGCTTCAGCGGTGGATCGAGGCTGGCCGCATACGCGTCAACGGCGCGCTTGCGCGCAAGCGCGACGAGGTGAAGGGCGGCGAGGCGGTCGAGCTGGATGCGCCAGCGCGCGCGGATGTGGCCTGGAAGGCGCAGGAGATTCCGCTCGAAATAGTTTATGAGGACGAGGAACTCCTCGTTGTCAATAAACCGCCGGGTCTTGTCGTTCACCCCGGCGCCGGCAATGCCGAAGGGACGTTGCTGAACGCACTGTTGCACCGTGCGCCGCAGCTCGCGCAGCTACCGCGCGCCGGCATTGTGCACCGGCTCGACAAAGATACTTCGGGGTTGCTCGTTGTCGCTAAGACGGAACGCGCGCGCCAGAGTCTTATTCAACAGCTACAGGACAAGACCGTGGGCCGTGAGTACGTCGCTCTCGTCAACGGCGTCATGATCTCGGGCGGTACGGTGGACGTACCCATCGGTCGTCATCGCACGGAACGCACGCGCATGGCGGTGACGAGTGCCGGCAAGGAAGCGGTGAGCCACTACCGTGTGCTGAAAAAATACCGCGCGCATACGCTGGTGCAGGTCACGCTCGAATCCGGCCGTACGCACCAAATCCGCGTGCACATGGCGCATCTAAAGTTTCCCGTTGTGGGCGATCCCACCTACGGCGGACGGTTGCGTATCCCGAAAGGTGCGAGCGAGAAGCTCGCTGGCTTGTTGCGCGATTTTAAACGTCAGGCATTGCATGCGATGAAGCTGACGCTTTTGCATCCTGCAAGCGGAAAGCGGATGCAGTGGACTACGTCAGTGCCCGATGACATGAGCAAGCTTATGGAGGCTTTGGCGAAGGACGCCAAAGCGCATAGTGGGAATTAAATTGATCGCGCTGCGCGCGAACTGAGCGGCCTTCGGCCGCGCTCAAACGCAAAATTGCGGGTGGCTCCGCCTCTGCACCCTGGGTCCATTTTCTTTGAGCGGACAAAGAAAATGGACGAAAAGAAATCCGCCCCCGATCGCTGCGCCGGGCAAACTACGCCCGGTACCCTGTGCTCCTCACAAGCGTGGGACGCTGCGCAACTCGCCGAGCGCAAACTACGCGCTTCGGGCTCGATCAGTGCTCGCGTACTACTCCCGCGCTTGCTGCGGTGCTCGGCTGACTCTACGGGGGTTTTAACAACAACCACAACAACTAAGACGTTGGGCTTTGTTGTGCTCATCCCAACCTAACAGCTTACAATACTTGAATTGAAACTAGTGGCAGCATTCGAATGAACAAGAGCGAGGAATCCGGCGAAACGACAACTTTTGTCGATGGCGTCGAATACAACGAATATCCACCACCACCGTCCTTACTCAAACTGATGAAGAGACATTATGCTGAGTGCTTGATCGCAGCCGGGTCTTTGCGCCTAAGCAGTTTGCAGTACCACAGAGAGTCGGAACGGAAAATTCTGGGCGATAAAAACGATGGACTTGGTTTGTTCAAAATGGATGGCCATCCCTATTCCACCGACGCGTGTAATGAGGTTTTTGCCTTCTGTATGTCTTTGCGTGAAATCTCCCAGAATCGGATTACGCAATTGGCGCTGGACGGCGGATATGATTGCGTTATTTCCATCATGTCATCAGAAGAATTCTTCCGGCGTATCAAGTTGCAGCTGTTGAATGACTTCAACGGGGATCTTCGGATGCAAGCGGGTATTGTCAAATATAATCGCGAAGAAGAAGTCGATATAAAGACTCTGAACTCACAAAAGTTTCTGTTTAATGTTTTCCAAAAGGATCATAGTTTTTTGGATGACCGGGAATACCGCCTAGCTGTTGTCGACTATAGCTTTAAATTTCGTAATAAGAAGTACGTGGACCTGAGTATTGGAAGCTGTGCTGACATTATGAGAATTGACAAGCTAGTTATGCCGTAGATGTTAGAATCTCGTATGGCGCGCCCGCGCACCGCAAGGCTTTGGGTAAGCGCCCTGAGGTTTCCCCACAATTCACTCCGGCAGTTCCATTTCCTGTCGCCACCATCGAGGGGGATGCGTGAAGCTGTTTTGCAGGGCAGCGAGCGAGATCGGTGTCCATCGTTGGCGCAGTATTTCCCAT
>JBGPGJ010000305.1:0-3458 GCA_041483795.1 Sulfurifustaceae bacterium | reverse complement strand
CTTTGGCCACCGCCGCCACGGCGATCACGTTGTCCAGACTCATCACCAGATCGGCGATGAGGATGGTCTTGATCGCCGTCCACAGATTGTCGCTCGATTCAACGTCGCCTTCGCCGCCGTCCTCTGGCACCAGCAGTTTGACCGCGATCCACAGCAGCAGGGCGCCGCCGATCAACTTGAGCCATGGCAGCTTGAGCAATTCGACCGCGACAGTGGTAAGGATGATCCGCAGTACCACCGCCGCGCCGGCGCCCCAGATCACCGCCT
Source organism: Sulfurifustaceae bacterium (assembly GCA_041483795.1). Taxonomy (GTDB): domain Bacteria; phylum Pseudomonadota; class Gammaproteobacteria; order Acidiferrobacterales; family Sulfurifustaceae; genus JAHFQD01. Next base: position 3,191 of record JBGPGJ010000305.1, on the reverse strand, counting down.
TCGTCTGCTGGCGCGCGGGCAGCGAGCGCGCCGCGAGCGCGATCACCACCGCATTGTCCCCCGACAGGATGATGTTGACCCAGATGATGGCCAGCAACCCGGTCCAGAACGCGGCGGTCTGCAGTTCGTTCAGGAATTCCATGATTCGCGTATCCTCCTCGATTTCCAGCTGCCTCTAGACTAGCTCTGCGCTGGCACGCTTGACCGGTGAGCCGCTCGTCGCCGCCACGTAAGGAAAGAGCCGGTGGGTCCCGCCCGCACTGACGCGACGAATTATACTGGATCAGAACAACCCGACCACTCTGCCATCATCATCAAGATCGATTTTTTCCGCCGCCGGGACCTTGGGCAGTCCCGGCATGGTCATGATGTCTCCGCAAATCATCACCACGAATTCAGCGCCGGCGGAAAGCCGCACTTCGCGTATGTTCACGACATAACCGGAAGGCGCGCCGCGCAAACTGGCATCGGCGGAAAACGAGTACTGCGTCTTGGCTACGCATACTGGATAATGGCCGTAACCGTCTTCCTGCAGCTTTTGGATTTGCGCTCGCACCTTTGCATCCGCCGCGATATCAGCCGCGCCGTAAATCTTGGTGGCTATCATCTTCATCTTGTCCCACAGAGAAGCCGATTCTTCATAAACAAATTTGCACCCTGCGGGCGTCTTGTCAACAATGCTTACCACGGTGCGCGCCAGCTCCTCGGCACCCTTGCCTCCTTCCGCCCAGTGTCGTCCGATCACTACCGGCGTTTGGCTACCCGCCATTTTTTTCTTGAGCAGGCCCATCTCGGCCTCGGTGTCGAAAGTAAAGTGGTTGATTAACACCACACACGGCAAACCGAAATGGTCGTGCACATTGTGCACATGGCGTTCCAGATTGGCGATGCCTTTTTCCAATGCGGGAAGGTTTTCCTTATTGAGCTCCTTCAAATCAACCCCGCCGTGATATTTAAGCGCTCGAAGTGTTGCGACCAGAACCACCGCTGAGGGACGCAATCCTGCCTTGCGGCACTTGATATCGATGAATTTCTCCGCGCCCAGGTCTGCGCCGAATCCAGCCTCGGTCACCACGTAATCCGCGAGCTTCAACGCTGCTTTAGTGGCAATCACTGAATTACAGCCGTGGGCAATGTTGGCAAACGGCCCGCCGTGGATGAAGGCCGGATTGTTTTCGAGGGTCTGCACGAGGTTCGGTTTCAGTGCATCTTTGAGCAGCACCGTCATTGCGCCGTCCACCTTGAGTTCGCGCGCAGTCACCGGTTTTTGCTCGCGCGTATAGCCGACAACGATGTTACCGAGACGGTTCTTTAAATCTTTAAGCGAAGTGGCAAGACAGAATATCGCCATTACTTCGGAGGCTACTACGATGTCAAACCCATCCTGGCGCGGAAAGCCGTTGGCGACCCCCCCGAGCGACACTACGATTTCGCGCAGCGCGCGGTCATTCATGTCCACAACGCGCCTCCAGGCGATGCGCCGCACGTCCAAGCCGAGCGCGTTGCCGTGGTGGATGTGGTTGTCTATCGCCGCCGCAAGCAGGTTGTTGGCAAGCCCGACCGCGCTGAAGTCCCCGGTGAAATGCAGATTGATGTCCTCCATAGGAACTACTTGCGCGTACCCACCGCCCGCCGCGCCGCCTTTAATGCCAAACACCGGGCCGAGACTCGGCTCACGTATGCACAGCACCGTCTTTTTGCCTATGCGGTTCAGCGCGTCGCATAGTCCCACCGTGGTGGTCGTTTTGCCTTCGCCCGCGGGAGTGGGTGTTATGGCGGTCACCAGGATCAGCTTGCCGTCGGGTTTATTGGCAAGACTGTCAACAAAATCCAGGGAAATCTTGGCCTTGTAATGGCCATAAGGCTCGAGATGTACTTCGTCTATCCCGAGTTTTTCCTTCGCCAGTTGAGTAATGCGCTGCATCCTGGCTTTTTGCGCGATTTCAATGTCGGTCAGCATGAATGCACCCTTTCTTTGAAAAATGGTTGTCCTCCCTATTCCGCTCACAGTAAAACAGCTTGTAGGGCATGTTTTAGTCTATTCGGTAAGCCCGGGTTTGCAACGGCGGCAGAATGCTCAACCCGGACTGAGTTACTGGCGTCTTAATACGGCGAGCACTTGTCCGCCGCCAAAACTTGAGTGTTCAGGCTTCTGCCCACCCGGTTTCACTCTGACCGCACAGTACTTGAATTCGGGTATTTTGCCGACAGGGTCAAGCGCCGGATTGGTCAGCAAATTCGCCGCCGCCTCGTAGAAGCAGAAGGGTATAAACACCGCGCCGCACGGCGTGCCGTCGTCGGCGCGCGCATAAAGCGAAATTTTACCGCGCCGCGATTCCACGGTAATCACTTCCCCCGGTTGCACACCGATGGATTCCAGATCCAAAGGATGGAGCGAAGCTACCGGTTCGGGCTCAATCGCATCGAGCACGCCGGCGCGGCGCGTCATGCTGCCGGTATGCCAGTGCTCAAGCTGCCTTCCGGTAATCAGCACCAGCGGGAAATCGCTATTCGGCCGTTCGTTGGCAGGGATGATGTCCGCAGGGACAAACTTGCCGCGTCCACTGGGCGTGGGGAAATTCTCAATGAACACTACCGGCTCCCCGGGATCACCTTCGTGCTCGCAGGGATAAGTCACCGAGCTATCACGCTCAAGTCGCTCCCAGGTAATGCCTGCGATGGAAGGCATGGCCTCGCGCATTTCATTGAATACGTCCTTCGGCCCCGGGTAATTCCAGTTGAGCCCCATGCGCCGCGCGATTTCCTGGATGATCCAAAGATCATGTTTGGCTTCGCCCGGAAGATCCAGCGCCTGCCGGCCGAGCTGCACCATGCGGTCGGTATTGGTCACCGTACCAGTTTTCTCAGGCCATGCCGAGGCCGGCAAGATGACGTCGGCGAGGTACGCAGTTTCCGTAAGGAAAAGGTCCTGCACCACCAGCCATTCGAGTTCAGCCAGCGCTTCGCGCGCATGCCTGAGATCCGGGTCGGACATAGCGGGATTCTCGCCCATGATATACATGCCGCGAATTTTTCCGGCGTGAACCGCGTTCATGATTTCCACCACCGTGAGGCCGGGCTTGGGATCGAGTTTGGTGCCCCACAGCTTCTCGAATGCGGTACGCACGCTTGCGTTGTCCACATGCTGATAATCGGGATACATCATTGGAATCAGACCGGAGTCGGAGGCT
>JBGPGJ010000304.1:0-3471 GCA_041483795.1 Sulfurifustaceae bacterium | reverse complement strand
GTCTCTTCTTGCGAATTAATCAGACTCGAAATCATGATATCCGACTCTCCCGCAAATTGCCGAATTAAACTGGATCGGTTCGACATCATCGTGCACACTAGTGTACGAGCTAGGCTGCCTTGGCGAAGATGAAACACTGGATGGGTTTCGCTACGCTAACCGAGTTAAATAAAATATAAACCTGATCCGGATATCTCAACAACTAATTTCGGAGGATTAATGCCCTCGTCGCTACTCGCCACTACCATTGCCGGCAGCCTGCCCAAACCCGGTTGGCTCGCCGAACCTAACAAGCTGTGGGCGCCGTGGCTGTTGGAGGGAGAGCGGCTTGCCGAGGGCAAACGCGATGCGGTACGCCTGGCGCTGCGCGATCAAGAGATAGCCGGCATCGACATTGTTAGCGACGGTGAGCAAACCCGGCGGCATTTCGTCACCACATTTATCGAGAACCTCGACGGCGTCGACTTCGTCAACAAGCGTTCCGTGCGCATCCGCGACCGCTATGACGCCGATGTGCCCGTGGTCGTAGGACCGGTGGTGCGGCGCCAGCCCGTATTCGTCGAGGACGCGAAGTTCTTGCGCGCGCAAACGAGCAAACGGATTAAGTTCACGTTGCCCGGCCCCATGACCCTGGTGGACACACTCTACGACGGCTACTACCGAAGCCGCGAAAAACTCGCGCGCGAATTCGCCAAGATACTCAACCAGGAAGCACGCGAGCTGGCAGCATTGGGTGTGGACGTGATCCAGTTCGACGAGCCGGCGTTTAACGTCTACATGGACGACGTGCGCGACTGGGGCATCGAGACCCTGATGCAAGCGCGCGCAGGTCTCAAGTGCAAGACCGCCGTGCACATCTGCTACGGTTACGGCATCAAGGCCAACACCGACTGGAAGCAGACGCTTGGATCCGAATGGCGCCAGTACGAATCCACCTTTCCCTTGCTCGCTGCGTCGCAAATCGACCAAGTCTCGCTCGAGTGCGCCAACTCCCACGTGCCGCTGGAATTGATTGGCCTACTTAAGGACAAGGACGTGCTGGTCGGCGCGATCGATGTGGCCACGGATCGTGTCGAGACACCCGAGGACGTCGCCGCCACGCTGCGCGCCGCGATGAAATACATTCGCGCCGAAAAGCTATATGCTTGCACCAACTGCGGCATGGTGCCGCTGTCGCGTGAAGTTGCCTTCGGCAAGCTGCAGGCGCTCGCCGCCGGTGCCGCTATCGTCCGGCATGAACTCGGCGTGTGACACTGTGCCGCTTGTTTCCGTCGAAACGCCGCAGCGAGCGCTGTACTCGCCGCGAGGTGATACGGTACGTGGCGATTTGTTCAGGGTTTCGAAAGCCAGATCAGACGGGGATCGAAGCGTTACAGGGAAAGGTGCTGCATGTCGGCTGAATGGGTATTCGCGATCGTTGGAATCATCGGTCTGCTGCTGTTTGTCTTTGGTTTGCGCCGGTTGCGGCACATAAGACTTTTCACCGGCAGTCTGCAAACCATGCTTGGACTCGTGCTGATGGCGAGCGCCGCGGCCGCTTTTCTCGTCGCCCCCAGCCTTTACACGTATCACCGCTTTACGCACGAGACGCCGGTGGCTGAGCTGAACTTCAAGCAGTCCGCGCCACAACAGTTCCGCGCGCTGCTGACGCCGGCCGACGGATCGAGCCGGGTGTTCGAGCTACACGGCGATGAATGGCAGCTCGACGCCCGCGTTCTCAAGTGGCGCGGATTGGGCACGCTCATCGGCCTCGACGGCATTTACCGGCTCGAACGTCTCAGCGGCCGATTCCACGACATTCAACGTGAGCGTAACGGTCCGCGCTCGGTGCATCCCCTGGCGGGCGCGGAGGATCGATGGGATATCTGGACACTGGCGCAGCGTTACGGCCGCTGGCTACCCTTGGTCGATGCCGTCTACGGCAACGCGGCGTACCTACCCATGGCCGACGGCGCGTACTTCGAAGTCAGCCTCGGCACGCAAGGATTGATCTCGCGGTCGAAGAACGCCGCCGCGGATCGCGCGGTACGCGATTGGCGATGACGCTTCTATTCTTAGACTTTGCCTCTCGCCCTCCTCCCAGCCTTGTTACAGGAGCGGACGAGTTCCGGCGCAGATGAAGGCTGGGTTGGGGTTCATTGCGCTGACCGAACCAACAAACTCAGTCTGACCCGGACTCGGCGAAAACGCGCCAAGTCCGCCCAATGCTTACGCGAGACGATTTTTACTTAGCCGGTACGGTCGGTTTAATCTGCGCGCGCAGTTCTCCGCCCGGATGCGCGGCGCTGTGAACGTTCACGTAGAGATTACCAGCCTGATAGGCCGCGAATTGCACGTCGTTTAGCTTCTTGCCTGCAGGGACGGTGAACGTGTCGTCGGATGTCTTCGTCAGCGGAACGATCACCGGGCCGTTCTTTCCAGCAGCCGCCAAGTGGATATGCGCTGCCGTGGCGACAACACCAGAGTAAGTAACGCTGCCGCTCACCGTATGGTCAGGCAGCACCGTAATCTCACCCTTCCCCTTTGCCGATGTCGTCACAGGCGGTACCTCCTGCGAACCTTCTAACCGAACGCCCGTGCTATAGGGGTGGCTGGCGCACCCGACCAACAACGCGATCGCCAGAAAAACCGGTTTCCGCAACAAATAATGAAACGCCTTTGAGAGTCCAACCATAATATCCTCCATGAGGAATTGAACGCTACTTAGTCTAGTACCTAAAAAGCCACCGTGCCTGGCGTGCGTGGCGATAACCAATTCTGAAAGATAAACTGCTCCGGTTGCATTAATTTGACTCAAAAAGGCTCTCATGCCGGCTTTTAACGAAAAACTCAAAACCGCCGAAAAACACCTTGCCCGCGTTGATCGCACCATGGCGCGGCTGATCCGCGACGTCGGTCCGTTCGCCCTCCGCCCCTTTCGGTGGTCGCCCTACGAAAGCCTGACGCGCGCCATCGCGCACCAACAACTCAACGGCCGCGCCGCCAACACGATTCTCGGTCGTTTCGTCGCGCTCTATCCGGGCAAGCGATTCCCCGACCCGGACGATGTGCTGGCCACGCATTTTGCGCGATTGCGTGCGGTCGGTTTCTCGCGCAACAAAGTCACCGCCATACGCGACCTCGCCGCCAATGCGCGCGACGGAATTGTCCCGACCCGCACGCAGGCACGGCGCCTCGACGATGAAGAATTGATTCTTCGCCTGGTCGAGATTTACGGTGTGGGACGCTGGACAGTCGAGATGCTGCTGATCTTCACCCTAGGCCGACTGGATGTACTGCCCGTAGACGACTTCGGCATCCAGAGCGGCTTCAGGGCCGCCTATAAACTCCGCCGCCAACCCACCAAAACCGATTTCCAACGAATCACGGATTGCTGGCAACCGTTTCGCTCGGTCGGATCGTGGTACCTCTGGCGCCATGCTGATCGGCTCAAGCAGCGCTAGCTCATCGCGTACAGACTGGCGGCGGAGT
>JBGPGJ010000303.1:0-3479 GCA_041483795.1 Sulfurifustaceae bacterium | reverse complement strand
TTGTCGCGCACCCGTTGCACGATCTCGCGCACGATCTGATCGTGCGCCCGGTTCACCCCCGCCTTGAGCACGACCAATCCGACCGGCAGTTCTCCCTTCAACTCGTCGGCGGCGCCGATCACGGCGCACTCGGCGACGTCGGGATGCGAGGCGAGCACTTCCTCCATCGCGCCGGTGGAGAGCCGGTGGCCGGCGACGTTGATGATGTCGTCAATACGGCTCATGATCCAAAGGTATCCGTCTTCGTCCTGGTAACCGGCGTCGCCCGTCAGGTAGTACCCCGGGAAGGGGTCGAGGTAGTATTTTTTGTAACCGTCATCGTTGTTCCACATCGTCGGCAGCGTTCCGGGCGGCAGCGGCAGCTTGATCACGATGCTGCCGATCGTGCCCGCCTTCACCTGCTCGCCGCGACTGTCGAGTACCTGCACGTCGTAACCGGGCACCGCTTTGGTCGCGGAGCCGGGCTTGACCGGAAACTTCTCGATGCCCAGGCAGTTCGCGGCAATTGGCCAGCCGGTCTCGGTTTGCCACCAGTGGTCAATCACCGGTACGTTGAGTTGCTGCTGCGCCCACAGCAGCGTGTCCGGATCGCAGCGTTCGCCGGCGAGGAAGAGCGCGCGGAAGTTGGGGAGCTGGTAGCGTTTGATGTATTCGCCACGCGGATCGTCGCGCTTGATCGCGCGAAACGCGGTCGGCGCGGTAAAGAGCGTGCACACATTGTGCTGCGCGATCACGCGCCAGAACGCGCCCGGGTCGGGTGTGCCGACGGGTTTGCCTTCGTAAAGAATCGTGGTGCAGCCGTGCAGCAGCGGTGCGTAGACAATGTAGGAATGGCCCACGACCCAGCCGACGTCGGAAGCGGCCCAGTATACCTCACCCGGCTCGAGGCCGAAGACATGTTTCATGCTCCACTTGAGCGCGACCGCATGACCGCCGTGATCGCGCACCACGCCCTTGGGAATGCCGGTCGAGCCGGAGGTGTAAAGAATGTAAAGCGGATCGGTGGCGGCGACCGGTACGCAGTCCACCGGCCGCGCCGCCGCCATCGCCTCGTGCCAATCGAGATCGCGGCCGGCGGTCATCGCCGCTCGCGCCTGCGGCCGCTGCACGACAAGACAGCGCTCGGGCTTGGCGCCGGCCAGGCGCAGTGCCTCGTCGAGCAGCGGTTTGTATTCGAGCACGCGTCCGGGTTCGATGCCGCAGGAGGCGCAGACGATCAAACGTGGCGCGGCATCGTTGATACGCTTGGCGAGCTCGTTGGCGGCAAAGCCGCCGAACACCACCGAGTGGATGGCGCCGATGCGCGCGCAGCCGAGCATCGCGATCACCGCCTCGGGCACCATCGGCATGTAGAGGATCACGCGATCGCCCTGCCGGATGCCTTGATGGACGAGTACCCCGGCGAAGCGCGCGACTTCATCACGCAGCTCACGGTAAGTGAAGCGCTTGATCGTATCGGTAACGGGACTGTCGTAGATGAGGGCCAGTTGTTCGGCGCGGCCGGACTCGACGTGGCGATCGAGGGCGTTGTAACAGGTGTTGATGAGGCCGCCCGAGAACCAGCGGTAGAAGGGTTTGCGCGAATCGTCGAGCACGCGCTCCCATTTGCGTTCCCAGTGGAGATCCTGCGCCGCCTCGGCCCAAAATCCCTCCGGGTCCTGCATCGAACGCAGGTGTAAGGACTGGTACGGATGCTCCATCGCTGACTTGCCTGAGGTTGGCTCGTTCACGTTACGACGCGCCGGTTAGCGCATCGCCGTCGGGTTTCTCGATGATGGGGTCGAACTTTATATGCTCTTTAATCGTGGATCAAATCCGCCGGCGCAAATCCAAAAGATATTACGTAATGGGATGATACAGCCGACGTAACGCCGGACCGTACGCCATCGCAGTGATTACGTTTCATGATCGAGCCAAACGCCGATGCCTTGTGCATTCAGTTCATAATCCCCCCGGAGTAAGGAGTTGATTTCCGTCTCTTCGAGACGGCAGCCGTGCGCGCGCAGGCGCGGCAGCAGGATCGTGTGCTGACCCTGCATGAGTAGGTTGTGGCGTTCGGCCCCGGCGTTCTTCACTTGGCGCCCGAGTCGCACGAAAGCGTCAATTAGGGTGTGCATGTCGTCGGCCAGACGCACGATTTCCGTGACGCGCCCGAAATGCGTGAGCAACATCTGGCGCGGTTTGTAGCTGAGCAGCCGATCGATCGAGGTGTGCAAGGCCTCGGGATCGAACTGTACCGCCGTGGTCGTGGGAAAGACGAAGGCGCCGTGCTCGGTGTCGAGTTCGCGATAAGAGATGCCGAAGGTGTCGCCGCTGAAGATGGACGCCGAGCGGGCATCCACCACGCAGAAATGATGGCGCGCATGGCCCGGCGTGTCGAGGAATAAAAGCTCTCGTCCGTTCAGATTCAACGTGAAGTTGTCCGGTGCCTCGATTACGCGCTCGGCGGGTACGGGCACGACGGACCCGAAGCTGCGCGCGGCTTCTTCTTGCCCGTAGGCCTGCGTCACTCCGGCAATGAGCTTGGCGGGATCGGTCATGTGGCGCGCGCCGCGCGGGTGGACGACCAGCTGGGCATGGGGGAACTGACGCATCATCTCGCCCGCGCCGCCGGCGTGATCGAGATGCACGTGTGTCGGGATGACGTAGGCGACCTGCTCGCGCGTCATGCGTTTCGCGTGCAGCGCCTCGAGCGCGCGCGGGACCGAATGAGAGGTTCCGGTGTCAATGAACGCGGCCGCTTCGCCTTCGACGAGAAGATAAAACGCCGCCAGGCCGGGGCGACGGTGCTCGGCGTCAATGGCGCAGATGCCGTGCCCGTAATCGCGAGTGGTTGCTTGAGTCATGCGACCTCGGTGTGTGGGTGATCTGCCGGGTGTTATGGGCGCGCCTTCGGGCAACCCGTCGGTTTACGGTACAATCGCGGCTTCCGATTCGCAAGCCGGAGACGTTCATGTCGAAGAAACTCAATCGCTACAGCGCCCGCGTCACCGAGCCCAAATCCCAGGGCGGCTCGCAGGCCATGCTCTACGGCGCCGGCCTGACCGAGGCCGACATGGCCAGGCCGCAGGTGGGCATCGCCAGCGTCTGGTGGGAGGGCAATACCTGCAATATGCATTTAAACGATTTGGCCGCGCAGGTGAAGCAAGGCTGCTTGGCGGCAGGGCTTGTGGGGTTGCGCTTTAATACCATCGGCGTGTCCGACGGTATCTCGATGGGCACCGACGGCATGTCGTATTCGCTGCAATCGCGCGACCTCATCGCCGATTCGATCGAAACCGTGATGGGTGCGCAATGGTACGACGCGCTCATAACGATTCCCGGTTGCGATAAGAACATGCCGGGATGCCTCATGGCGATGGGTCGGCTCAATCGCCCGGCGATCATGGTCTACGGCGGCACCATCAAGCCCGGACACTGGCGCAACCGTACTCTCGATTACGTTTCGGCAATCCAGAGTTACGGCGAATTTATCGGCG
>JBGPGJ010000302.1:0-3489 GCA_041483795.1 Sulfurifustaceae bacterium | reverse complement strand
CGTGGCCGACGGTACCGGCCATGTGCACTTGCGCTTTTTCCACTTCAATGCGTTGCAACAACAGAACCTCGCGCGCGGCGTACGGCTGCGCATTTACGGCGAGGCGCGCTTCGGTCCCGCCGGCCTGGAGATGGTGCACCCGGAGTACCAGCGGCTCGAGGGAGACGCACCCGCACAGCCGGAAGACCGGCTCACGCCGGTGTATCCGACGACCGAGGGCGTGCACGCGACGGTGCTACGGCGACTGACGCAGCAAGCGCTCGAACGCTGGCTCGACAAGATTCCGGAATGGTTACCGGAGACAATATTGCAGGAGCTGCGCTTGCCGTCGCTGCGCGAGGCGCTGGCGTTCGTGCATTTCCCGCCGCCCGGCGCGGATGTGGAGAAGCTCATCGCCGGGCGGCACCCGACCCAGGCGCGACTCGCCTTCGAAGAATTGCTGGCGCATCACCTGAGCCTGCGCCGTCGGCGCGCGCAGCTTACGGCTTGTGCCGCAGCCGCGTTGCAGAGTGAAGGTAAGTTAGTCGCACAGTTGCTCGCGCAATTGCCGTTTCGACTCACGCATGCGCAGCAACGCGTGCTGGGAGAAATTCTCGCCGATCTTCGCCAGCCGCATCCGATGCAACGACTGGTGCAAGGCGACGTCGGCTCCGGCAAGACCGTCGTCGCGGCGGCCGCGAGCTTGGCTGCGGTCGAGTCCGGCTACCAGGTTGCGGTGATGGCGCCGACCGAATTGCTGGCCGTTCAACATCTGCGTAATTTTTCCGCCTGGCTCGCACCGCTCGGTGTGAACGTAACTGGCTTTTCGGGCAAGCTTACCGGCCGCGCGCGCAAGATCGTCATCGCGGCGCTGGCCAAGGGGGAAAGCACGGTTGCGGTGGGCACGCATGCGCTGTTTCAGGAAGACGTCGAGTTCGCCGATCTCGGCCTCATGATTGTGGACGAGCAGCACCGCTTCGGTGTGCATCAGCGTTTGCAATTGCGCGAGAAGGGTAGGCGCGGCGAGCGCCAGCCGCATCAGCTCATCATGACGGCGACGCCGATCCCGCGCACCTTGGCGCAGAGTCTTTATGCCGATCTCGACGTGTCGGTGATTGACGAGCTGCCGCCGGGGCGCAAACCGGTCGAGACGGTCGCCGTACCCTCGGCGCGCCGCGCCGACGTCGTGGCTCGTATCCGCGATGCTTGCCGCGGCGGACGCCAGGCGTATTGGGTTTGTCCGTTGATCGAAGAATCCGAGGTGCTCGAAGCGCAGGCCGCGACCGACACGGTGGAGGCGCTTAAGGAAGCGCTACCCGAGCTTCGGATCGCACTGCTGCACGGGCGTATGAAGCCGAAGGAAAAGGAGCGCGCGATGGAAGCGTTCCAGGCCGGCGAGGTGGACTTACTGGTCGCCACGACCGTGATCGAAGTCGGGGTGGATGTGTCGAACGCGACTCTCATGGTTATTGAAAACGCCGAGCGCCTCGGGCTCGCGCAACTGCATCAGTTACGTGGGCGCATCGGACGCGGAAGCGAAACCAGCGCTTGCGTTTTGCTTTACGAGCCGCCGTTGTCCGAATTCGCGCGTGAGCGCATTGCGGTACTGCGCGCGAGCAACGACGGTTTTGAAATCGCGCGCAAGGATCTCGAGATGCGCGGCCCCGGCGAACTGCTCGGTACACGCCAGGCCGGTCTACCGCAGTTTCGTATCGCCGATATTTTGCGCGATGGCGCCTGGTTGCCGCGGGTGCAGGCGACCGCGGAACGCCTCGCACGCGAACATCCGCAATGCATCGAGCCGCTGCTACAGCGCTGGCTCGGCGGGCGCGAGGGTTACAGCAGTGTTTGATCTACTTTAGAGCGTAACCGACCTGACACGTGACGAAGTCATATCCGCTGTTATTGCCCTCCCAGCCGAAGATCGCTTTGGCATTGGAATAATGTGTCACGAAAAGAGAGAAATCGAATTTCCCGACGGTGTATCCGGCGCCAAGGCGCGAAATGATTTGCTGATGTGTGCCCGAAAGATCGGTTTTGTTTGCGAGGTAGGCAACGCCAAAGCTGCCATTGAGATGTACATTGTTCCAATGCCCCTGTATGCCCAACGCGAGTCCAAGGGCAGTGTTGGGGTCCTTGTCATCCCACGAGCCGAGGGAAATCTCATAGAAACCCTGCTGGGAAAGATTCGGGAGTTCCAGATCATTGAGGTAGCGCGCGAAGACGGCATCGGCGCCTTCCGACCGGTGGAAGCTTTGTCCGACCTCGACGGCGATTTTCTCCGCGGCGAACACAGGGGCAACGATCAGCGCGCCGAAAAGCAGCAGCATTGAGCGAAGTTCCAAGGCAGTTTGTTCTTATGCGTTCGGAAGGCGTGCTCTCAATGCGGCAAGTGTAACCAACTTGCGAGTGCATACCACCTCCCGGCACGGCAGCCAGGAGTCAACGCGAGCCTATGCGATAATGCACGCATGCGTGACACCTCGCATCATGCGAATGATTGAACGGCTCACACAATACGCGCTGCTGATGCGGCTGCATCGGCCGATCGGCGCTTTTTTACTTCTGTGGCCGACGCTGTGGGCATTGTGGTTCGCCGCTGCCGGTCGGCCCGAGGTTCACGTACTGGTTGTGTTCGTGCTCGGTGTGGTGCTGATGCGCTCGGCCGGTTGCGTGATCAACGACTATGCCGATCGCGACTTCGATCCACACGTCGCGCGCACGCGCAGTCGGCCGATCGCCGCCGGGCGCGTGCGTCCGCGCGAAGCGCTCGCGCTCTTCGCCGTACTGTGCCTCACTGCGTTCGCGCTGGTGCTCACGCTCAATCGCCTCACGATCCTGCTTTCGTTTGTCGGCGCGTTTCTCGCAGTGAGCTATCCGTTCCTCAAGCGCTACACGCACTTGCCGCAGTTCTATCTCGGCGCCGCATTCGGTTGGTCCATCCCGATGGCATTCGCCGCGCAGACCGATGCAGTACCGCTGCCGGGGTGGTTGCTGTTCGCCGCCAACGTGTGCTGGTCGGTGGCTTACGACACGGCCTACGCCATGGCGGATCGCGACGACGATCTGCGCGTCGGCGTGAAATCCACCGCGATCCTGTTCGGCCATTATGATCGCCTCATGGTTGGCATTTTTCACGCCGCAACACTTGTGTTGTTGGCGCTCGTGGGTTTCATGGCTGAGCGTGGGATACTTTACTATGCGGGTCTTGCGGTAGCGGCCGGCTTCGCCCTATATCAGCAGACCCTGATGCGCGAGCGCACGCGCACAGCTTGTTTCAAGGCGTTCCTCAACAACAATCGCTTCGGTGCGGTGATATTTGCCGGTTTGATGCTGGATTATTTTTGATCATTTTCAGCGGCGCGCGCTGAAGCGCGACCGATTTATGCTCCTGGTAGAATTGTTCGGTGAATTTCATATCAAGGACCCCAACCGATGAAACTCTACGGCTCGCTGACATCGCCCTACTTGCGCAAGGTGCGCGTCCTCATCAAGGAGAAGCAGTTGCCG
>JBGPGJ010000301.1:0-3507 GCA_041483795.1 Sulfurifustaceae bacterium | reverse complement strand
CTGCATCGAATTGCCTCGACGAAGGCCGGGTGAACCAGGCGGCGCTTATGATGGCGTTTCTTCGGCCATGGGTCGGGGAAAAACAAATACACCGCGGCTAGCGAGTTGTCCGGCAAGCGCGCCAACACGTCGTTGGCGTCGGCGCAAATGACGCGCACATTGGTCAGATCCTGCGTTACGAGGCCGCGCAACAAACGACCGACTCCGGGGCGATGAACCTCTACGCCGAGGTAATCATTCAACGGATGCCGCGCCGCCACAGTCGCAAGCGCCTCACCGTTGCCAAAACCGATTTCCAACGCGACCGGTGCCCGACGGCCGAAAATCGCGGCTAAATCGAGCGGGCTGTCTTTCAGCTCCACGCCGTAGCGTGGCCAAAACTCCTTCAACGCACGTTTCTGCGCCAACGTCATGCGTCCTTCGCGACGCACGAAACTGCGAATCGGCCGACGTGATTTTGCGGGCTCAGCCATATGGCTATTCACAGCAAAGACACAAGGGGCGCAAAAAATGCCAGCCTTCCCTGGCGTCGCATCAGTGGCTTCGATGCACCACGGCCCGCACTTCCATGTGCGGGCGCTCAGCGGCGCCAATGCACGTTAAGTGCATTGGCGACTACTCCGCTTCGCCTTTGCGTTGAGTCTTCAATCAGAAAATCGTCCCGCCAATGGGCGAAGATGGCGAGCCGTACTGTTTGCGCGGCATGCGTCCGGCAAGATAGGCCTCGCGGCCGGCTTCGATCGCTTTCTTCATCGCCGATGCCATAAGCACCGGATCCTTGGCAAGCGCGATGGCGGTGTTCATGAGCACCCCATCGCAGCCGAGTTCCATCGCAATCGCGGCGTCCGAGGCGGTGCCCACACCGGCATCTACCAGAATCGGCGCCATCGCCTCCTCGACGATGAAACGGATGTTGTACGGATTGCGAATGCCGAGGCCGGAGCCGATGGGCGCGGCCAGCGGCATCACCGCGACACAACCCATCTCGGCCAAGCGCTTGGCAACGATCGGATCGTCATTGGTGTACACCATCACCTTGAAGCCTTCCTTAATAAGGACCTCGGCGGCCTTGAGCGTTTGCGGGATGTCGGGATAAAGCGTCTTCGCATCGCCCAACACCTCGAGCTTCACCAAGTCGTGACCGTCGAGCAGCTCGCGCGCTAGCCGACAGGTACGAATCGCATCGTCCGCGTTATAACAACCGGCGGTATTGGGCAGGATCGTGTACTTCGACGGCGGCAGTACATCGAGCAGGTTCGGCTCGTTGGGATTCTGGCCGATATTAGTGCGACGCACCGCAACCGTCACGATCTGCGCGCCGCTCGCTTCGATGGCGCGGCGCGTCTCATCCAGATCTTTATACTTGCCGGTACCCACCAACAGGCGCGAGGAATAGGCCTTGCCGGCGATCGTAAGCGAGTCGCCGATATTCCTTATACTCATCTCGTTTACCGTTGCCGCCATTAGCCACCTCCGATTGCGAACACCACCTCGACGCGGTCATCGTCCTTCAAGCGGACCTGCGCGTGCCGGCCGCGCGGTACGATTTCCCGGTTGACCTCGACCGCCACGCGCCGGCCGGTCAGTTCCAGCTCTTCAAGCAGCTGCGTCACCGTGAGCGCGGTGCTCAGGGTCTTCTCCTCGCCATTCAGAAAAATTCGCATGACCACGGACGCGGGGTGGAGCAAAACTCGATGAGCAATGACTGTATTTTATTGCGAACGCCACCCCGGCGCACGCCGGCAAAAACAACGCTGGCCGGCCAGATTATCTTTAACCCTTCTCAAAACGCATTGCCAACGTTAAATAGAGCGAGAACGCCAAGAACCACAAAGATGGCGGCGGCGATTAAATGCACCCGCCGGACGGATACTTTCCGAATAAGTCTTTCGCCGAGAAGCACCGCGGGCACGTTGGCGATCATCATTCCCAGCGTGGTGCCGGCCAGAACTAGCGTGAAAGATGAATACTTGGCCGCGAGCGCCACGGTCGCCACCTGCGTCTTGTCTCCCATTTCGACGAGGAAGAAGGCCACCAAAGTCACCCCGAAAACGCCCAACCGCAGGTATTTACTTTCCTCTCGGTCCAGCTTGTCAGGAATCAGCGTCCAGACGCCCATCGCAATAAAGGAAAGCCCGAGAATCCATCGCAGGGCCTCCTTTCCGAGTACCGTGGTCATCCAGGCGCCGGCGGCGGCGGGCGAGCGCATGATTCGCCAGCGTGGCGACGAAGATGCCCATCACGACGGGAACAGGCCGCCGATACCGAGCGGCCAAAACCAAAGCCAGGAGTTGGGTCTTGTCGCCCATCTCCGCCAGGGCGACGACACCGGTGGACAAAAGAAACGCTTCCACAAACCTTCTGCATCCTGACTAGAAAAGCTCGATATCTCCTTCGGCCACGGTCACCGGCTCGAGCTTGCCTTCGGCGATGAGTTTTTCGTAGCAGCAGGTCTGGTTGCGGCCGTGATTCTTCGCATAATAAAGCGCCTTGTCGGCACACATCACGACTTTGTCCACTCCTTGTTCCACGCTGATTGTCGTGAAGCCGATGCTCACTGTCTTGTGCCCGATCTGGGGAAATGCGTAGGCTTCCACCGCCCGGCGGAAACGCTCCAGCATACGCTCGGCATTCTCCAGATCCACGTTGGCGAGAACGGCTGCAAACTCCTCGCCGCCGTAGCGGAACAACAGGTCGTCGTGGCGAAACGAGTGCGTCATGAGGCGCGCAAGCAGCAGCAATACCTCATCGCCGTAGAGGTGGCCGTACTGGTCGTTGATCTGCTTGAAGTGATCGATGTCGAACAGCGCAAAGCAGATGCCCGGCGCGCCGGGGCCGTCGGCGGCGCGTCGCTGCGGCGGCGCGCGTAGCGCCACGCGCCTGATGCGCTCATAAAAGGATTGGCGGTTATAGAGGCCGGTGAGCGGGTCGTGCTCGGTGCGCGAGAGCATCAACGTCTGATTGCTGTAGACTTGTAACACTTTCGCAAGCAGTTCATATGATATCGTTGCGTCGCGCAGGCCCTCGATGACAAGCAGCGCCCGAACGTGGTGTGCGCCGAAGACGGGAAACACGACGCGGCGGCCCCCAGGAACGTCCCTGCTGACGAGTTCCTGGGTGCAAACACAGGAAACTAAGTCAGCATCCTCGCTAAGCGGGCGTGGCTCGCCGAATTCAGTGTCGAACAGATCGTTTACCAGCAAATTCTGGATATTATTTTCATTGAATTCGGTATCGCGATTGTCATTAGAGAGCGTGAACAACCGCATGCGCTGGGCTTGGATGCTCATGCACAACGTCCCGAGCAGCGCAGTCAGAAGCTTTTGCGAGTCGTGATGGCGCGTGAGATCGACGATCGCGTCGAGATAGCGGCTAAGCTCTCGCGCCGAAGCCGAGATTGTCATCGTATCCCTTGAGGGCACGGGTGCGGTACTGCTTGATGTTGAAGGTTACCACGGTAAAATGCGGTTATGAGTGGTTTCTATATTATCCTTTAGCACAACCACG
>JBGPGJ010000300.1:0-3511 GCA_041483795.1 Sulfurifustaceae bacterium | reverse complement strand
GTCACCCACCGCTTGCCGGCCAGACGGTGGAGTTCGAAATCAAGGTACATGAAGTCGCCGAGCCGGTGTTGCCGGAAGTGAGCGCAGACCTCGCCACACAACTCGGCGTGCAGGACGGCAATATCGAGCAGCTGCGCGCCGAGATCAGGGAAAACCTCAGGCGCGAGGCGACGCAACGCACGCGGCGCATCGTACGCGCACGGGTGCTTAAGGTGTTGGTCGAGGCCAACGACTTCGAGATTCCGAAGAACTTGGTAGAGACGGAGGCGGCGAGTCTACGTCGCCACGCACAGGCCGCGGGACTCCGCAACGATGACACGAGCCTGAACAAGCAGGCGCGCCAACGCGTGGCGATCGGGTTGATTCTGGCGGAAGTCATTCGCGCGCGTGACATTAAGCCGGAACCCGCGCGAGTGCGTACCAAGCTCGAAGGGATGGCATCGGAATATGAGTCGCCCGCGGCCTTCGTGCAGTGGCACTACGAGCAGCCCCAGCGGATGGCGCAGATCGAATCGTTGGTAGCGGAGGAGCGAGCGGTGGAAGAATTGCTGGCGCAGACACGGGTCGCAGACAAAGCGGTGACGTTCCAAGAATTGCTACAGATCGAAGCGCAAGCCACCACCAATTTATGATGTTCATGGGAAACCTTATGAAAGATATGCAACGGAACGACGGCGCCCTGCAACCGCAGGGTTTGGGGCTCATCCCGATGGTGATTGAAACTACGGGTCGGGGCGAACGCGCCTATGATATTTATTCGCGCCTGCTCAAGGAGCGCGTAGTGTTTCTGGTCGGCCCGGTCGAGGACTACATGGCCAACCTGGTCGTGGCGCAGCTATTGTTCCTCGAGTCCGAGAACCCGGACAAGGACGTACACTTATATATCAACTCGCCGGGCGGCGCGGTGAACTCGGGATTAGCGATCTACGACACCATGCAGTTCATCAAGCCCGACGTAAGCACGGTGTGTGTGGGGCAGGCCGCCAGCATGGGGGCGTTGATTCTTTCCGGCGGCGCCAAGAGCAAGCGCTTCGCGCTACCGCATGCGCGCATGATGGTGCATCAACCGATGGGCGGTTTCCAAGGACAGGCGAGCGACATTGACATCCACGCCCGCGAAATCCTGCGCGTACGCGAGCGATTGAACCTTATTCTAATGAAACATACCGGCCGGTCGATGGACCAAATCAAGAACGATACCGACCGGGATAATTTCATGGACGGCCAGGAGGCCGTGGCCTACGGGCTCGTTGACGCGGTCATCGAAAAACGCACCTAAACCGGCGATGCTCGTCGAATATGCTATATAAGGGAAGTGGAAGGTATATAAGAGAAAGGGAATATAACACTTGCAAACTCCCACGGAACGCCGCATTCTTGAAAAAGAATTCTCGGTAAGGCACGAGGGGTGACGGATGGCGGATAACACGCACGGCGGGCGCAGCGACGGCAAGGGCGAAAAGCTCTTGTACTGCTCTTTCTGCGGCAAAAGCCAGCACGAGGTGCGCAAGCTCATTGCGGGCCCGTCGGTGTTTGTGTGCGACGAGTGTGTCGAGCTGTGCAACGACATCATCCGCGAGGAGGTCCAGGAAGAAAAGAACGCCGCCAACGCGCGTAAGAAATTCCCCACGCCGCGCGAGATCAATCAGATTCTCGACGAATACGTGATCGGCCAGGTTGACGCCAAGAAGGTGCTGTCGGTGGCCGTCTACAACCACTACAAGCGCATCGAGAACGAAGGCAAGGTCGGCGACGTAGAGCTGTCCAAGAGCAATATCCTGCTGGTCGGCCCGACGGGATCGGGCAAGACCTTGCTCGCCGAGACGCTGGCGCGGCTGCTCAACGTACCCTTCACCATTGCCGACGCCACGACGCTGACCGAGGCCGGTTACGTCGGCGAGGATGTCGAGAACATCATTCAGAAGCTGCTGCAGAAATGCGACTACGACGTCGAGAAGGCGCAGCGCGGCATCGTCTATATCGACGAAATAGACAAGATTTCGCGCAAGAGCGAAAACCCCTCGATTACGCGCGACGTTTCAGGCGAGGGTGTACAGCAGGCGTTGCTTAAACTCATCGAAGGCACCATCGCCTCGGTCCCGCCGCAGGGCGGACGCAAACATCCACAGCAAGAGTTCCTGCAGGTGGATACGCGCAATATTCTCTTTATCTGCGGCGGTGCGTTTTCCGGTTTGGAGAAGATTATCCAGAACCGTACGGAGAAGTCCGGTATCGGCTTTCACGCCGAGATCCGCAGTAAGACCGACGCCAAGACCATGGGCGAAATCCTGCGGCAGGTGGAGCCGGAGGACCTGATCAAGTTCGGACTCATCCCGGAGTTTGTCGGGCGCCTACCGGTGGTGGCGATCCTGAGCGAGCTGGATGAAGCGGCGTTGATAAAGATTCTGGTCGAGCCCAAGAACGCGCTGGTTAAACAGTATCAGAAGTTGCTTAAGCTCGAAGGCGTGGAGCTCGAAGTGCGCGAAGACGCGCTGCGCGCGGTGGCCAAGCGTGCCGCCGAGCACAAGACCGGTGCGCGCGGGTTACGCTCGATCATCGAGCGCGCGCTGCTCGAGACGATGTTCGAGCTGCCCTCGATGGAGAGTGTCAAAAAGGTGGTCGTCGAGGCGAACGTGGTCACGGAATCCGCCAAGCCCATCCTGATCTATGCCGAGGGGGATGAGCCCACGCGCAAGCGTGCGTCGTTAAGCCAATGAAATCGTAGGTGCGGATGTGCGCACGACCCCGCCGCGCGCGGGGTTTTTTGTATCCACGAGTAAAGATGCACCTGATGTAAGGCATTGGAAAACGCCCGCGAAATGTTGAAATCACCTATGGTTGCCCCCAAACTGAACTACGACTACTCTCAAAGGATGCATCCAGGTGCCCATGACGATTAAACCTAAGACTCTTCCGCGCATCCTCGCCGGTTCCGAAACCACGTTGCCGGTGCTGCCGCTGCGCGACGTGGTGGTATTCCCGCACATGGTGATTCCATTGTTCGTCGGGCGGCGCAAATCCATTCGTGCGCTCGAGCGGGCCATGGAGTCCGGCAAGCAAATCATGCTGGTGGCGCAGAAGAGCGCCTCGGACGACGATCCCTCGGTCGAGGCGATCCACACCCTCGGCACGATCGCCGGCATCCTGCAATTGCTGAAGCTCCCCGACGGGACGGTCAAAGTGCTGGTCGAGGGCGAACGCCGCGCCGTGATTCAGCGCTATGTCGAAACCGAGGAGTTGTTCTCGGCCGAGATCGCGCTGCTCGATTCCGAGCCGGTTCCGGACCGCGAGGGCGAGGCGCTCATGCGCACAGTGCTCAACGAGTTCGACCAGTACGTCAAACTCAACATGAAGATCCCACCGGAGATTCTGACCTCGCTCTCCGGCATTGACGATCCGGGCCGGTTGGCCGATACGGTGGCAGCGCACCTTTCGCTCAAGATCGAGGACAAGCAGGAGATCCTCGAGGTTCAGGACACGCGTGCACGCCTCGAGCGCATTCTGGTCGTGC
>JBGPGJ010000299.1:0-3522 GCA_041483795.1 Sulfurifustaceae bacterium | reverse complement strand
GATAGTCGGCTTGGCCGTGCCGGTCACGGCGTCCTACATCATCTGCGCGGTGATCGCGGCGCCGGCCCTGATCAAGCTGGGCGTGCCGGACTTCGCGGCGCACATGTTCATCTTTTACTATGCGGTGCTGTCGGAAGTCTCGCCGCCGACCGCGCTCTCGCCCTTCGCCGCCGCGGCGATCACCGGCGGCGATCCGTACAAGACGACGATGCAATCGTGGAAATACACCATGCCCGCGTTCCTCGTGCCCTTCATGTTCGTGCTCGACCCCGCCGGCGTCGGGCTGCTGCTTACCGGCTCGATCAAGACGCTCGGCAACGCCGACTGGGGCTCGATCGCGCTCGTGACCATCACATGTGCGCTCGGCATCGCGGCGCTCGCGGGCGGCGTGCAGGGATGGATGTTCCGCAAGACCACCCTCATCGAACGCCTGATGCTGATAGCGGCCGGACTGTTCTTGGTCTATCCAACGGCCGCCGCCGATGCCATCGGCCTGGTGCTGATCGTATTGGTGGTCCTGATGCAGCTGTGGAAACGACGGCGCGTGGCTTGATCTCGCCGCACGTTGTACCCCGAACCCGCACAGGGTAATGTCCGATTCTGATGAAGACCGGCAATACCCACACGCCCGCCGCTTCGGCGGGCGTGTTGTCTCGAGACCCGCTGGATGTCATACGCACAGGCGCCGGACGCTGCGTCGCCTGCGGCATATGCCTGCCGCACTGCCCGACTTACCGTAAAACCAAATCGGAGCTCGAATCCCCGCGCGGGCGCCTGTCGCTCATGCTCGCGCTCGCCAAGGACGAACTCGCGCCGACACCGCGACTCGAGTCACACCTCTCCCTTTGCTTATTGTGCCGCGCGTGCGAGACCGTATGCCCCGCCAATGTGCCGTTCGGGGACGTTATGGACGCCACCCGTGCCGGACTCAAAAAGGGGCGTGGCGCTTCGTTATCACAGCGCATCGGTTTGCGCGCCGCCATGCTGCTCACTCAAGCGCGCTGGGTCGCACTCGCGGCGCGGCTGCTGCGGTTCTACCAACGAAGCGGTCTACGGGCGATATTGCGCTGGAGCGGAGTTCTGCGCTTGCTGGGGCTCGCCGAAGCGGATGCGGAGTTGCCGGCGCTTGCGCCGTACACGCCGCTGGCGACACATTATCCTGCATCGAGCGAACGTCGCGGCGCCGTCGCGCTCTTTACCGGCTGCATTGCGCGCCTCACCGACGCACAAACTCTGTACAGCACAGTCGATGTACTCACGCGCTTCGGTTACGACGTCCACGTCCCGGCAAGCCAAACCTGTTGCGGTGCGTTGCACCGCCACGGCGGCGATGCGCGGGCGGCAGGCGAACTCATGCAGCACAACATCGAAGCCTTTGTTTCCGATGACATCGAAGCAGTGATCACCACGGCGAGCGGTTGTGCGGCGCTGCTTGTCGAATACCGCGGGGACGAGGCCGCCGCACGCTTCGCTGGCAAAGTGCTGGACGTAAGCACCTTTCTTCAGCGCATCGAGTGGCCGCGAAAGATGCCGTTGCGCCCGCTGCCGAAACGTGTCGCCGTGCATGATCCCTGTACATTGATCAACGTTCTACACGCGCAGCGTGCCCCTTACGATTTACTACGGCGCATTCCACAGATCGAAGCGATCGCATTGCCCGAGAATACGCTCTGCTGCGGCGCCGCGGGTGCGTATCACCTCGAACACAAGGAGATGGCGCAATCGCTACGCGCCGACAAGATCGGGAGCCTCCGTCGCCTCGCGCCCGATATGCTCGTGACCTCAAACATCGGCTGCGCCATGCACCTCGCCGCCGGCATTCGCGCGGCGAAATTGCCCATTGAAGTCGTACACCCCATCACCCTTCTCGCCCGCCAACTCGACAGCAGCACCGCGTAGTGCGCTTGCGGCGCTTCTGCTATCGGTTTATGTTTGGCGTATGAGTGAGCGAATTTATTCCATCCTCGACCGTTTCATCGGGCACTTCGATGAAGCCATGCGCACCGTGTTCGGGCCGCCGCCACAAGCCGCGCGTACGAATCCGGCCGATGGCAAGACCGAGGGAGAAATCGATGCGGCCGAGCGCGATCTCGTAGGACGGTTGATGCGCGTCAATCACGCCGGCGAGATCTGCGCGCAGGCGCTGTACCAAGGCCAAGCCCTGACCGCGAAGTTACCGAACGTGCGTGAAAAAATGGAACAGGCCGCGCGCGAGGAAAACGATCATCTCGCCTGGACCGAGGAACGCGTGCGCGAACTCGCCACGCACACCAGTTATCTCAATCCGTTGTGGTACGCGAGCTCGTTCGCCCTCGGCGCGACCGCGGGGCTTGTCGGCGATCGTTGGAGTTTGGGATTTCTCGCGGAGACCGAACGCCAGGTGGTCGAACACCTAAGCGGACATCTCTCACGATTGCCGCCGCAAGATCACAAAAGCCGAGCCATCGTCGAACAAATGCGGGAGGACGAAGGTCATCACGCCACCGTCGCTATCGAAGCCGGCGCGGCGGAATTGCCGACGCCGATTAAACAATTGATGCGCCTCGCCTCAAAGGTAATGACCACCACGGCGCATTGGATATAGCCGCTGCGCGGATGGGATTGGTCGCGCTCACGCGCGATTGTGGTGTATGAACTATTACTTGCGGTTCTCGCACCGCGGGCGAGATACGTTTCTTTGTGCGGACAAAGAAATGTATCCCAAAGAAAGCCGCCCCCGATCGCTTCGCCGCGCCCACTACGCGCGGTTCCCTCCTCTCCTCGCCAACCCCGGGCGCGAGACCAACTCGCCGAGCGCATAAAACGCGCTTCGGGCTCGACACGGTCTCGCGAAGACCCCCAGCGTTGGCTGCGGTGCTCGGCTCGCTCAACGGGGAATAAAAAACAAAACCGCCTCGGCCACAGCTTTGCGTCACTCAAGCGCGTCATACGCGAGCCGGAGCAAACACTCTTGTTACTGACGTGGTGCATGGGTGTGAAAATAAATCCCGTGCGGGGAGCGGCCAACGTGGATGGAGTGTTTGAGTTTCTTGGTCGCGAGGTCAATGACGCTCACGCGGTTGATCCAGCGCGAGGTGACCCAAAGTTCGGTGCCGTCCTTTTTCAATTCCATATCGTCGGGTCCGCCGGGGACGGGGAAGCTCTCGGTGACTTTTAATTCTTGCATGTCTATGACGGAGATAGTGTTGTCCACGCGGTTGGTGAGGAAGGCGTGGCGGCCATCGCCCTTGGGCAAGAAATTGTGCGCGCCCTTGCCGGTTTGCAGGCGCTTTACGGATTTACCGTCGGTTGCCGATAACACTTGGACAAAGTCCTCGCCAGTGATGCCGATGAGCAAATGTGTCGCGTCAGGTGTTATCCAGATACCGGCCGGCTGTTTGCCGGTCGGCGCTTTCCAACGTATTTTTTGTGTCGGTAGGTCTATTGCTGCCACTTCGTGGCTTTCCTGTACGGTGACGTAGACCGTGCGGCTGTCGGGACTGAAGGCCATGTGGCTCGTGGTCTTCGGCATCGGAATCTTGG
>JBGPGJ010000298.1:0-3535 GCA_041483795.1 Sulfurifustaceae bacterium | reverse complement strand
CTGGCTGCGCCTGCAACACCAGGGCGGTAGCCGGATCGCAGCGAGCTGCACCGGAAGTTTTATTTTGGCCGAAGCCGGACTGCTGGACGGCAGGCGCGCCACCACCACGAATTGGTTTGCGGAACTGTTCGAACAACGCTACCCCGCCGTGCGTCTCGACTACGACGTTCCTCTCACGGCCGCCGATCGCATAGCGTGCGGCGGTGGGGCGTTCTCCTACGTTGACCTGACGCTCTATCTCATCGAGCAGTTGGCCAATCGCGAGCTCGCGCGCGCCTGCGCGCGTTACGTCGTGATGGACAATCGTCGCGGCGCCAAGGCGCCGGAGCTGATTCGCCACCATGCGCGGACCTACGATCCGCTCATTACCAGGGCGGAACGCTGGATGCGCGTGAACCTCAAGCGCGAGATCCGGGTCCGGGATATCGCGGCGCACGTGGCCGTGAGCGTGCGCACGCTCATGCGTCGTTTCAAAGATTCCACGGGCGAAAGCCCGCAAGGCTATCTGCAGCGACTGCGGCTGGAGGCCGGCAAAGCATTGCTGGCCAACAGCAAGTTGCGGCTAGATCAGATACTTGAACGCATCGGCTATCAAGACGACAGCGCTTTTCGTCGCCTATTCAAACGCCACACCAACCTTTCCCCGCGCGAATACAGGCAGCGTTTCGGCCACGCCTGAGGCGCAAAGCGCAAGAATCGGGTTGCCGGGGTGCGGACGGGATCACTAACATGCGCCCATGATTTCCGAGCGCGACTATTTACGCATCGAGCGGGCGATTGAATATCTCGCACACCACGCGCACGATCAGCCGCGTCTGCAGCAGGTCGCCGCGCGGGTCGGTTTGAGCGAGTACCACTTCCAGCGCCTGTTTCGCCGCTGGGCCGGCGTGAGCCCCAAGCGCTTCTTGCAATACCTCACCGCCGAGCGCGCGCGGGTTCTGTTGCAGTCCTCGCGCAGTGTCCTCGACGCGGCGTTTGACACAGGGCTCTCCAGCCCCGGACGGCTGCACGATCTGATGATAGCGATCCACGCGGCGACGCCGGGAGACATCAAGGCGCGCGGTGCCGGTCTGACCATTGACTACGGTATTCACGCAAGTCCTTTCGGCGAATGTCTCATCGCGCTGACCGAACGCGGAATCTGTGCGCTGGAATTCCTGTCGCCGCTCGGTCGCACCCAGGCGCTGGCGCGCCTGAAGGCATCGTGGAGCGCGGCCAGTTTCCGCGAGCAGCCGAGCGCAACGCAGTCGATAGCGCAGCGCTTATTCGCACGCCGATCGAATGCGCGCACGCCGCTACATCTACTCGTTCGCGGCACGAACTTTCAGGTGAAAGTGTGGGAGGCGCTGCTACGCATCCCATCGGGTCACGTTGCGTCGTACGAAGACGTTGCGGGCGTGCTCGGTGCGCCGCATGCAACACGCGCGGTCGCCAGCGCAGTGGCGCAGAATTCAATCGCATTTCTGATTCCCTGTCACCGCGTCATTCGCAAGACCGGCGCGTTCGGCGACTACCGCTGGGGTGCGAAGCGTAAGCAAGCGTTGCTAGCGTGGGAAGCGGCGCGGTTTCCACGGCCCCAGGGTGAATCGAAATCCTCCGGCTGACGGCCAGCGCGATTTTCTTATAACATGGCGCTCCAAAATGGTGAGGAAGTTCCTTGTACCGTACACGAGCTCTGCCAGGAGGAGGCAAAATCATGCGCGCGTCTTTATGTGCTGTTGTTAGCATATTGTTGATTTCAATTGACTCGATCGCCGATGAGTTGTTTTTTGTAAAGTGGGACAAGGGAAAATCCAAACAAACGGTCGCGGCGCTGGATCTCGCTGCACGGGGTGTGCGGTGGGAAGTTAGTCCTTGCAGGACGCCGAATTTTGCTGCAAAAACTTCAGTTGGAATTCTTGTCGGCTGCGACGACTCGAACGTCCTGTTGCTAGAACCTCAAACGGGAAAGGAGATATGGCGGCGCGATCTCGCTATCGAGGAACCCGATGCGGGTAAGCGCGATAGACGGCCTTTCCGAGAAACTCAAATCAATCGGTTTCAGGAAGAAAGACCAGACGGATTTCTCGTTTCCGTCTCGGATGAGGTTTTCGTTTTGCTCGGCAAGAAGGGCGAATATCTGATGCGCTGCGATCAAGTCCTATGCGATCGTGCACCGCGCGCGCCAAGAGAAGAGCAAGCAAAACTGAAGAAAACACAGTAGGGTGAAATCTGGTCGGTAATGTCGCTGCGAATCCACATCGCCGACGGTGCGAGAACTGCAAATAAAAATTATTACTCGACGATCGCACGAAGCGCGCGCAATCACAACCGCGGTGCAGATTCCGCCGCGGGCTTGCGCGGCGCTGTGCTGACCAGCACCACGCCGATTAGAATAATCACCATTCCAATAAGTTGAGCCGGGCCGAGGCGCTCGTCGAGTATCCACCAACCAAGCACGACCGCGACGGCGGGGTTGACGTAGGCGTACGTCGCGAGCGCGGCGGGGCTGACATGGTGCAACAGCCAGATATACGCGGCATAACCGACGCACGAGCCGAGCACGACGAGGTAGGCGAGTGTCCACAGCACGGTCGGTGACGACGGCCAACGCGCGGTCTCGCCCGCGCCGACGCCGATGGCGGTGAGAAATGCGCCAGCGACCAGCGACTGCATTGCGGCCGACATGAGCGGCGGCGTATTTGGACGCTGGCTTTTTGCGTACATCGAGCCTGCCGACCACGCGATCGCCGAGCCGAGCACGGCGAGTTGTGCGCCGAGGTGCTCGAACCTGAAACCTTTATCGGGCAGAAAAAGCCACGCGGTGCCGGCGAAGCCGACGACGAGTCCCAATACCGTGCGGTGCGTGAGTTTGTGCCCGTGCGCACCGAGCGTGCCGAAGCCGGCGATCCAAAGCGCGGCGGTCGCAACCAACAAGGCCGCTTGGTTCGACGGCAACCATTGTTCACCCCAGACGACAAGGCCATTCGCGGTCGCGAGCATGCACACGCCGACCACGGCGATCGTGCGCCATTCGCGTACGCTGCGGGGAAACCGCTGATCCGTCAACCGCGCGACCAGCGCGAGTAATGCGCCGGCGGCGAGGAAGCGCGCGCCGGCAAAGAGCGCCGGCGGCAACTCGGCGACACCGATGCGGATGACCAGATAAGTCGAACCCCAGACGAGATAAACGGCGGCGAAGGCGAGCGCGGCCTTGAGCCGAAATGCGTCCGCCGCTGTCATCCGCGACGGCATTACAGGTGTGCGTGCCCAAGCGCGGCAACGAGCGCGCGCAACGCCTGGCCGCGGTGGGAGAGTTGGTTTTTGATCTCGGGTGGCAGTTCGGCGGCGGCGCAACGGTGCGTCGGCACGAAGAACACCGGGTCGTAGCCGAAGCCATGGTTGCCGCGCGGGGCGGAAAGAATGCGTCCCTCCCAGGTGCCTTGGGCGACGATCGGTGTCGGATCGTGTTCATGGCGCAGATACACCAGCGCACATTGAAAGCGCGCGCTGCGTTTTGCTTCTGGCACCTCTTTGAGGTCGTCGAGTAACTTTT
>JBGPGJ010000297.1:0-3550 GCA_041483795.1 Sulfurifustaceae bacterium | reverse complement strand
GCGGTCAGTGGCTGGATGCGATGGCCGATGTCGGCGCCGATGCGCTCGGGCTCGACTGGACGATGGATATCGGCGAGGCACGCCGGCGCGTAGGCGCGCGCGTCGCGCTTCAAGGCAATATGGATCCGGCCCTGCTTTACGCTTCCCCCGCGCGCATCCGACAGGAAACGGAGACCATCCTCGCCGCCTACGGTCGCGGCAACGGGCATGTCTTTAATCTCGGCCACGGAATTACGCCCGACATCGAGCCGGAAAAAGTCGCTGTACTTGTGGAAACCGTGCATGAGTTATCGCGGCCATATCACGTCTGAGTTGTCTACCTCAGCCTTCGCATGCAGAACGCTCCTTAAGTGATTGATGCGGCACGGCCGTACTTTTTGCGGGTTCTTGCAGTTGTGGTTTGAATAACACCACGGTAGATTGACGCCGCCAAGGGGGAGTACCGCGTGCGGTGGTCTGGCCGGAGTGCCAGTGACATCTTCCGCAGCCATAAACAGCCCATAAGAGAACCGTGTGCCCGGTGTCGCATCCGGGGCGCGATAGACGGAGCACGCGTTGGTGGTCGGGGAAGAAGCTGGTGAGCTTGGGGTGGTAAGCAAAACACTCGAGATACTGGCGGGTCTGAAGCAGACGCCCGTCGGTATGGTTATCTACGACCAGATCGAGCAGATCGCCGGCGAGCACGAGCTGCTGCGCGCGAAGGTGGACCAGACCTACGGGCTGTTGTTGCATTTGCTGCTCGACGCCTACGCCCGGAATCCAACTCCCGAATCCGTCACCCGGCTCAACGCCCAACTCATCCAATCGCGTCGAGCATATGTCGGCGCCGCCCCCGAGGCGGAACATCACGCGATCGCCGAACAGCCCGGCGCCCCCGCGCCGTCAACGCCCGCGCCGCCCCCGAGTGTCCCGCGGACCCCGCCTGCGAGGGCGGAGCGCGCCGTCGCCGAACCGGTAGCGCCACCGGCCGCGCCGCCGCCACCGACCGAGCCCGTTGCCGAGACCGAGGTTTCCAACGGTACCGCCCATTCCGAGCGGCGGGTCAACACGGCCTACCGTCTGCATCTCGACCGCAAGCGCGACGAGATCGAGAAACTGCAAGAAACGCTGTCACAGAACATCCGTGAGGCGGTTACGCAAAATCGCGAGTTCGGTGCCTTGCTTCAGATCGAGCTGGGTGCGCTAAAGCAGGCTAATGGAGCGCAGGAGGTCGAGACCCTGCGCCACATTCTCATCGGCGGTATCGAAGAGCTGATCAACGGCCAACACCTGCTCGAGTCGAAACTGAATGAGACCGGCGGTTATCTCAATCTCATCAAGGCCGACAGCCAGCGGCTGCGCGACGAGCTGCACAAGGTGCGGCTGTTGTCGCTCACCGACGAATTCACCGGGCTGCCGAATCGACGGGCCTTCATGCGCCGGCTGCAAGACGAGCTCGGCCGCGCGCAGCGCTATGGCACGCCGCTCGCGCTCGCGCTCATAGATCTCGACGAATTCAAGAGTATCAACGATGTGTACGGTCATGGCGGCGGCGACGAGGTGTTGCGCATTTACGCGAGCCAGGTACTCTCGATCTTGCGTCACCACGACCTGGTGGCGCGCTACGGCGGCGAGGAATTTGCCGTCATGCTGCCGAACACCTCGGAGCATGGCGCCGTGGCCGCCATGAACAAGGCGCGCCAGCGCGCCCAGGAAATCTTCTGTCAGTTCGGCGACAAGAGCATTAAGCTGCCCACGTTTTCGGCCGGTGTGACGATGTATCAGGCGGACGAGTCGCCGACGGATCTCATCGAACGCGCCGATCGCGCGCTCTATTACGCAAAAAGTCTGGGCCGCAACCGCACCGAAGTCGCTCCGGCCATACCTTCCGTTGCCGCATCGGTATCCGTCACGGTCAACCCGGAACCTCAGGAAACCAGCTGATCGCCGATAAGCGGGCGGAGAAAGTCTTTTCAGCGGCTGATCATATAGTTGTGCTCGGCTCGGGGGGCGACTACATTCTGTTTAGACCGGTTTCCATCGGATTTGAATAGGAAATACGCGTGGTCAGCCCGCCCGCCTCCGCAAACGACAGTTTATTGTCGAGCATTCGCCGCCATCTCGATGGCCTGAAGGGGTCACGCGATGGGCTGGTGCTGTACGGCCTTATCGAGCGCGGCCTGAAGCGCTACGGAGAAACCGGTCACATCGAACGCGCTTTCGTAAATTACGTTACGACGCTGCTCGGTCGCTACGCCAAGGATGCGACGTACGATGCCGGCACGCGCATCAAGGCGCGTCTCATTCAACAGCGCCTGACACTGCATCTGGCCTCCGCCACGCAGACGCCACCCGCGGCAACGGCGCCTAAAGCGACTGCGTCACTCCCAACCGCCCCGGAACCGCCGCGCGCTGCTCCAGCGACGAATCAGGCGCCGCCTACGCCGGGGGTGAAACAAGTCGCGCGGGACGTTATTGCGCCGACGCCACCCACCGTGCCTGTCGACGAAGCCATTTCTGAAGAGCCCCCGCCTATCGAGGCGCTCGAGCAGCAGCTCGTGGACCGTGTAGCCAAGACCCTCACGACCGAGGCCGTGACTGCGCCATCCGCCCCGGGCAATATCGAAAATACCCTGGTCGAGTTCGCCGACCTTAAAAAGATATTGATCAAAGGATTGGATGAACTCCTACGTGAGCGACACGCGTTGATCCGAAAAATTGACGGGGCCACGGGCTACCTCAAGGCGCTCGAGACCGATCGCCGTCGCTTGAAAGAAGAACTCGCCAAGGCGCGCAAACACAGCCTGGTGGACGAACTCACCGGTTTACCCGGACGCGATATCTTCGTGCGCAGTCTCGAAGCCGAGGTCGGGCGCGTGCGCCGCTACGGCTTTGCGTTCGCGCTGGCCTTGATTGACGTGGACGGTCTCGGGGCAATCAACCAGACATACGGGCGCGAGGCCGGCGACGCGGTGCTGCGCTGCGACGCCTCGGAAATCCTGTCGCGGTTTCGCACCTACGATCTCGTTGCGCGTTACGGCGACGACGAATTCGCGGTGTTGTTCCCGAACACGCAGAAAGACGGCGCCATGCGCGCACTCGAGAAGGCCCAAAAGAGCGCGGCGTCCACCTATGTTTCACACGACGGCCGCAGCATCCATCTGCCGTCGTTCTCGAGCGTGCTCACCGTTTACATCCAAGGCGAAAAACCGGCGCAGCTGCTCAAACGCGCGGCCGAGGCACTCGACCACGCCCGGCTGCGCGGACAAAATCAGATCGTCGTCAGCCTGCCGAGCGCCTGATACCGATTCGAACGCCCCTTACACATTTCAGCTGACCGGTCGCGGCGTGACAGGTATCATCTGACGTCTTTAATTCCCGCTTGGGTCACGTATGCCGAGTCTCTGGAACGATGACGAAGCTGCGCGTTACGCGGGCGATCTCGGTATGCGTGTGTATACCTCGCGTTTGCTCGGGCGCGATAAGACCCTCGTACTGCACGGCGGTGGCAACACGTCCGTCAAGATCGTGGAACGCAACATCCTCGGCCACGACGAGACCATTTTGTACG
>JBGPGJ010000296.1:0-3555 GCA_041483795.1 Sulfurifustaceae bacterium | reverse complement strand
AGCGGGAGTATTCCAGCCGTTACCGGCCCCGCTGGCACGAATTCACCGCGCCCTCAAGACCGAGTTCGATCCGACCGGTGTGTTCAATCCGGGCCGCATGTACCTTGAAATGTGAAAGACGTAAGGAGCGAGGAGTCAGGCGTGAGGAGAGAAAACCGCATACAGACATATATGTCGCTGAACTGGGAGCTTGCGCCTCACCCCTCGCCCCTCACGCCTCACTGATTCCCATGGAAGCCCGCCTCGCCGACTTCATCAAAGACACGCCCGACGGCCGCGAGGCCGAGGCGATTTTGCGCAAATGCGTGCACTGCGGCTTTTGCACCGCGACTTGTCCGACCTATCAACTGCTGGGCGATGAGCTCGACGGCCCGCGCGGGCGGATTTATCTGATCAAGCAGATGCTCGAAGGACACGCCGTCACGGCGAAGACGCAACTGCATCTCGATCGTTGTCTGACTTGTCGCAACTGCGAAACCACCTGCCCCTCCGGCGTGCAATACGGGCGGCTGGCAGACATCGGACGCAAGGTTGTTGAAACGCGCGTGCCGCGCTCGTTCAGCCAACGCGTCAGTCAGACGCTGCTCAAGGAATTCCTGACACGCCGATGGCTGTTCGACCCCCTGATGCGGCTGGGCCAACTCGTACGCCCGCTGCTACCGACGCCGTTGAAGAATAAAGTACCGCCGCGCCGCCACGCGGGCGCATGGCCCGCGCGGTTACACACACGCACGATGCTACTGCTTGATGG
The DNA here is from genome assembly GCA_041483795.1 of Sulfurifustaceae bacterium. GTDB lineage: Bacteria > Pseudomonadota > Gammaproteobacteria > Acidiferrobacterales > Sulfurifustaceae > JAHFQD01. The sequence goes on along the minus strand of JBGPGJ010000296.1, from coordinate 2,804 downwards.
CTGCGTGCAACCGGCGATGATCCCGAACATCAACGCCGCTACGGCGCGCGTCTTCGACGCGCTCGGCATCCAGCTCGTCGTCGCGCGCGAAGCCGGCTGCTGCGGCGCGATCCGCTTTCACTTGAACGACCAGGAGGCGGCGCTTGACGACATGCGCCGCAACATTGACGCCTGGTGGCCGCCCATCGAGGCCGGCGCGGAAGCGATCGTCATGACCGCCTCGGGCTGCGGCGTCATGGTGAAGGAATACGGCCACCTGTTACGCCACGACCCCAGATACGCCGAGAAGGCCGCGCGCGTCTCTGCCCTAACCAAGGATTTATCCGAGATACTGCCGGAATTCCAGGATCGGATGCGCGCGCAACTGCACGCCATGCCGGTACGACGCGTCGCCTGGCATTCGCCGTGCACGTTGCAACACGGTCAACAGATACGCGGCGGCGTCGAGGCGCTGCTGCGTGCTTGTGGCATCGAGCTGACGCCGGTGGCCGAAAGCCATCTGTGCTGCGGATCGGCCGGCACCTATTCGATATTGCAACCGGAGCTGTCGACGATGCTGCGCGAGCGCAAGCTAACCCATCTCGAGGCCGGACGGCCAGAGATGATCGTATCCGCCAACATCGGCTGTCTGGCGCATCTGCAAAGCGGCACCGATACACCGGTGCGTCACTGGATCGAGCTGATTGACTCGGCGCTGGTCCGCCGTTAACAACGATCGCCGCCCTTCTCGGTGCTTCGGGGAAAGCACGTCGAGTCCGGTTATACTCGCGCAGCGCTTTCCCAATCCGACGAAAACCATGCCCTGGCGCCCTTCGGCCACACTCGAGACGTTGAAGCGGCGTGCCTGGATGCTGGCACGTATCCGGGCGTTTTTCGCCGAACGCGGCGTGCTCGAGGTCGAAACGCCGGTCTTATCGAGCGCCGCCGCGACCGATCCGAACCTCACGAGCCTTTCGACGCGCTACGTCGGCCCGGGCTTCGCTCAAGGACTGACGCTTTATCTGCGCACCTCGCCCGAATTTCCAATGAAGCGTCTGCTCGCGGCGGGCATGGGTTCGATCTATCAAATCGGCAAGGTATTTCGCGACGGCGAATCGGGACGGCTGCACAACCCCGAGTTCACCATGCTCGAGTGGTACCGCACGGGCTTCGACCCCCACCACTTAATGGACGAGGTAGCGGCATTGGTGTTGTACGCGCTCGAAGATCGCCTCGCGCTGCGTCCGCCCGAAAAGGTTTCTTACCGCGATGCCTTCTTGCGTTACTGCACCCTCGACCCGCACACGGCCGGCGTAGATACTTTCGCGGAGAGTGCGCGCCGACACGGCGCGCCGATTCCGAACAACATGCCACACGACAATCTCGATCCCTGGCGTGATCTCCTACTCACGCACATCGTCGAGCCACAACTCGGCAAGGGGCGGTTGACATTTCTCTACGACTACCCCGCGTCGCAGGCGGCGCTGGCGCGCACGCGTAATGAGACACCGCCGGTGGCGGAACGCTTCGAGTTGTATCTCGAGGGCATCGAACTGGCAAACGGTTTTCACGAACTGGGAAATGCGCCGGAACAACGTCGCCGCTTTGAGGCCGATCTTGCGCATCGGCGTGGGCGCGGACTGCCGACGGTACCGATGGATGAACGCTTGCTCGAGGCGCTGACACAGGGACTACCGGATTGTTCCGGGGTCGCGCTCGGCTTCGATCGTCTCGTTATGCTCGCCGTCGGCACACGGTCTATCGAGGACGTGCTGGCCTTCCCGCTTAACGGCGCCTGATCGAGCCTAGCGCTTTACGCGTGTGTCGTTGTGAGTAGCAACGAGATCGAGCAGCGGCTTGAGCTGGTCCATCAATAACTTCAGGTACGGCATGATCACCCCGCTGTCACCGCTCGCGATCAACTGCAGGGCTTTGTCCACGCTCACCAGTCGCGCCAACTCCGGCGATTGAACGTTCTTGTTCGTGGCCGCCGTCGTGGGAGCTACCGGCATATCCGCTGGCGCCGGATGGGCTTCGTCAACGGGAAGCTCGATCCCATCCAGCTTCGACAACGTCGGCAACCCGATATTCTCTTCGACGATCGCTGGCGCGGGCGCCGAGCGCTCCACCGGCGCCGGGAAATCCAACACCACTTCTTCGATGCGGGGCGAGGCCTCGCCCAGCATGGAGACGCAAACGCGATCGCCACCGTCCAACATGGCGCGCGTAAGCCGTTGCTCGGCGAGATTGAACAGATCCTCGATGCGCTGCGCGCGGTCCTGCGCCAAGCTCGCCAGGCCGAAACTAAGCGTGACCTCGACCATGTGTCCGTCATGCAGGAATGGTTCGGCGCGAACCGCCGCGCGAATACGTTGGCACACCCGCTTCGCGTCCTCGACACCGGCGGCGGTGGCCAGTATGGCAAACTTATCGCCTGCGACACGCGCAACCGTATCCTCGAAACGCGCGCTGTCGGTCAACACGCCGGCGATCCACACCAGTATCTTGTCGCCGACGTCATCTCCATGTTTGCGGTAAACCTCCTTATAACGATCTATGCCGAGCCGGATCACGGTGATGTCGCGTTCGTGGCGTAAACAGTAAGCGACGTCCTGCTCGCCGCGCTGAAGAAAATAGCGCCGACTGCGAAGACCGGTTAACGGATCCGCGATCGCCTGTTCCTCGAGCTGGGTCGCGCGTTCGGCCAGATCGCGCGCCGATTTATCGAGCCGCACGTATGACTGCGCGCGCGCCTTGAGCTGGATGGCGTCGACCGGCTTGATGATGAAATCGGTCGCGCCGCAGGCGAAGGCGCGTTCCTTGGT
>JBGPGJ010000295.1:0-3561 GCA_041483795.1 Sulfurifustaceae bacterium | reverse complement strand
CTTGAGAACGAACAACTGCGCAACGAGTTACGTGAGCTACGCGGCCAGATTGAGGTCCAGACGCACGAGCTGGAATCGCTCAAAACCCGCAACCGCGAGGCGCTCGCCGACACGGATAAGCGTCTGCGCGAATTGGAGCGGCGCGCCGCGCCCGCGGCGGAGTCGGTCGGGAAACCGGCCGCTGTCGCTCCTTCCGCGGCCGAGCAGGAGGAGTATCAAGCTGCGTTCAATCTGGTAAAGCAGGGATATTACGAGAAAGCGGGGAAGAGTTTTCGCGAGTTTATCGCCAAACATCCATCGAGCGAGTTGGCCGGCAACGCGCAGTACTACATCGGCTGGGCCCAGTACTCCGTGCGCAATTTCAAACCGGCACTCGAGGAGCTTACCAAAGTTGTGGACAAGTACCCCTCGAGCGCCAAGGTTCCGGATGCCCTGCTCATGATCGGTTATACTCACCACGAGCTTGGCGCCCTCGACAAAGCGCGCGTAGTGCTGCAGCAGGTCGTTAGCCGTTACCCCAACACCACTACCGCCAAATCCGCCGAGAAGCGTCTAGCAGATATCAAAGCTGCGGAGTCGAAGTCAAAAGGCGCGGAGCCTAAAAGCGGGAATACCAAGAAGTAAAAAGTCGCTTCCCCGGTCGGCAGAGCCGGGGTTTATAATCCTTTCATTCCATGTCTGCCAGGTGGCCGGTTCTCGCGCTGAGTGGTCCATGACTTCTTCTATGCCTTTCGACGTCCAATCGCAGGCGACCGCATCGCGGCTTCGCGTCAACGAGATTTTCTATTCATTGCAGGGCGAGGCGCGCACGGTGGGGTTCCCCACGGCATTCGTGCGGCTCACGGGTTGTCCGCTGCGCTGCGGTTACTGCGATACCGAATACGCCTTCACCGAGGGCGTATGGATGCGCCTCGACGAGATTCTGGTGCAGGTGCGGCAATACACGCCGCGCTACGTTACCGTCACGGGCGGTGAGCCGCTCGCGCAGCCGGTATGTCGCGACTTGTTACAGCGATTATGCGGCAGCCGTTACGAAGTCTCGCTCGAAACGAGCGGGGCCGTGGATATCGCCGGCATCGACCCGCGTGTCTCCATTGTGATGGACCTCAAGGCGCCGGGTTCAGGCGAAGAATCGAAGAACCGCTACGAAAACATCGCGCTCCTCGATCGAAAAGACCAGGTCAAATTCGTCATCGGCGATCGCACCGACTACGAGTGGAGCTGCGCGCGGCTCGCGCAGTACGGGCTCAACGAACGCTGCGAGGTATTGTTCTCGCCCGTGCATGGACAGCTGAACCCGACTGAACTCGCCGAGTGGATTCTCGCCGACCGCCTGCTGGTGCGGATGCAAATCCAATTACACAAGCTGCTGTGGAGCGATGCTCGTGGACGCTGAAAAAAAAGCAGTCGTGCTGCTCTCGGGCGGGCTCGACTCCGCCACCACGCTCGCCATCGCGCGTGCCGACGGATATGTGTGCTATACGCTGTCGTTCGACTACGGCCAACGTCACCGTATCGAAATTACGGCGGCGGAAAGAATTGCGCGCGCCCTCGGCAGCCGCGACCATCGCTTGGTGCGGCTCGACCTTGCTTGGATGGGAGGCTCGGCGCTCACCGATCCGACCCTCGCCGTCCCCGATCGCCCGAGCGTAGGCATGCCCATCACTTACGTTCCCGCGCGTAACACGGTATTTCTCGCCGTGGCGCTCGGCTGGTCGGAGGTGCAAGGGGCACAGGATATTTTTATCGGCGCTAACGCCGTGGATTATTCCGGTTATCCCGACTGCCGACCGGAATACATGGAAGCGTTCGAATGCCTGGCGAACCTGGCAACACGCGCGGGCGTAGAAGGTCGGCGGCTGCGCGTGCATACACCGCTTATGCAGCTTCGCAAACACGAGATCATCCGCCGCGGTATCGCACTTGGAGTGAACTACGCGCTCACGACCTCGTGTTATGCCCCGGACGCCGACGGTCGCGCTTGCGGCGTGTGCGATTCCTGTCGGCTGCGCGCGGCCGGCTTCCGCGACGCCGGTGTGCCCGATCCGACACTCTACGTATCCGCGGGCCGAAGAACATCTTGCGCCGATGTCTGACGAGATGCTTCTAAAATGACGCGCTAAATTTCGCTAGACACAATCATGGAATTTTCTGTGCATCATCAGGTACTGTTGCTGGCATTGCTGGTCGCCATCGCGCTCGGCGCCGCCATGCACAAGACCCGCTTTTGCACCATGGGCGGCGTCTCGGATTGGGTCAACATGGGTCACAAGGGTCGGCTCGGCGCATGGTTCTTCGCCATTGCCATCGCTGCCGGCGGCGTGCTGCTGCTCGAGGCGGCGGATGTCCTTGCCGTCCAAAACAAATCGCTGGGAAGTTTCCCACCTTATCGCACCGCACAGTTTGCCTGGCTGCGTTATCTGCTCGGTGGGGCGGTGTTTGGGGTCGGAATGACGCTCGGCGGCGGCTGCGGCAGTCGCACGCTGGTGCGCGTCGGCGGCGGCAGCCTCAAATCACTGGTCGTGCTTGTCGTCACCGCGATCGCTGCTTATCTCATCGTCTGGACCGATCTGTACCAGAAGCTGTTCGGCGTCTGGATTGCCCCGACCACCGTGAATCTCGCCCGCTGGGGCATTCCGAGTCAGGAGTTCGGCGCGGTCGTCGGCAGCCTCGCCGGGGTTCAGGATACGCGGATGTTGCATCTGATACTCGGCGGGTTCATGGTTATCTTAATGTTCTTTTTCGTTCTGCGCTCGCGCGATTTTCGTGAGAACTTTGATAACCTTTTCGGTGGCGCGGCGGTGGGGCTGGCGGTGGTTGCGGGGTGGACCATCACCGGCGGTCCGCTGAGCGAGGCGTGGGGCGAGTACGCGCTGCTGGCTACCGAGCCGCCGATTCGCGTGGCGGCGCAGTCTTTTACCTTCATCAGCCCGATGGCCGATACCTGGAACTACCTGCTGAATCTCAGGTTCTCGCTTGTCAGTTTCGGCATGATGTCGCTCTCCGGCGTGATCATCGGTTCCTTCCTATACGCCATCCTGACGAAAAAATTTCGTTTGGAGTGGTTCGCCTCCGGTTGGGATTTCGCGAACCACGTGGTGGGCGGTGTATTGATGGGCATCGGCGGCGTACTGGCGATGGGTTGCACCATCGGCCAAGGCGTTACCGGCGTCTCGACCCTCGCGCTCGGCTCCATGCTTGCACTCAGTGCGATGATTTTTGGCAGCGCCTTCGCGATGAAGATGGAATTCCATCTGCTCGACGACAACAGCGTTCTACGTGCGCTGAGATTGGCGGCCGCGGATCTGAAGCTCGCACCCAAACCGAAAGCATTTTGAATCGCCCTCGCACCGCGGTTTGACGGCGCTTACCCCCTTAAGGATAATGCGCCTCCCCGCGCCACCCCACACGGGCCGTTAGCTCAGTCGGTAGAGCAGCTGGCTTTTAACCAGTTGGTCGCAGGTTCGACTCCTGCACGGCCCACCACTACTTCCAGGCGTTACAGAAACTTCTTCCTTGTCGCTATTGGCAGCGTAGCTAAATAGTAGCTGCGTCGGCTGG
>JBGPGJ010000294.1:0-3592 GCA_041483795.1 Sulfurifustaceae bacterium | reverse complement strand
CCTGCGCGTTGTTCCAGAGGGATTCCCGGTCGTCCGGGTGAATCAGATGTTGTCCGAAGGAGACCTTCCGGTTCCCGATCAGATCGGCGGGAGGATAACCGGTCAGGTCGTAGCAGCCCTTGCTGACGAATTCCATCGTCCAGTCCTTGTCGTTTCGGCAACGGTAGGCCATGCCCGGCAAGTTGCTCATCAGCGTCGCGAGGGCCCGTTGATTTTCCCGCAGCGCCTCCTCCGCCCGCTTGCGCTCGGTGATGTCCAGGTGAGATCCAAGCATGCGAACCGGTTTCCCCCGAGCGTCGAACTGCAAGGCGGCTTGCGCCAGAATCCAACGATAGGAACCGTCCTTGTGGCAAAGGCGAAACTCAAGCTGATAGTCGGGCCACGGACGCTCGAGATACCGCTGAAGGGCGGACAACGCACGCTCGAGATCGTCCGGATGGATGCGGTCCTGCCATTCTTTCAAATCGTCGGAAATCTCGTCGGCGGGATAACCGATCTGACGCTTCCACTCCGATGAGTAGTGGACGCGATTCGTGCGCAAGTCCCAGTCGAACAACCCCACGTTGCCGGCGCTCACGGCCTGCTGCAACCACCGCTTCCCTTCCGCTTGGACCGCCTCGATGCGCCCGCGCGCGGAAAAGACGTAGCGCAACAGGACGTAGAGTGCGGCGGAGTTAGCGGCGATAAAGAGCCAGCCCTTGACGGTCTGCGCCACCGTCAGGCTGTGCACGTCAGAGAACTGTGTTTCGACAAACCAGTCGGAGAGGAAAATCCACGCGCTCGCGACCAACGCATATATAACCGCCGCGCGCAGCGCGATCCGGTACAGCGGCGCGATCGCTGTCGCACGCTCGTTGGCGACGGACTCGACCCCGCTTTCCGACTTGCCGACAGTACCGGTGGAGTGCAACTTCACTATTGCCGGCCTCCTTGCCAGACGCCGGGAGAAACCGGGACCCGCTGGACCCGGCTTTCCCTATAAAATAAGAAGAGGGAATTTTCTTTCTTATTTCAAAGAACCTCTGAAAAAGTAGAAACTTCGTCATGCCAGCGAAAGCTGGCATCCAGAATCGGCCGACCGGCCAATGCTTTTAAATCCTGGATTCCGGCTCCCCGCTTTTGACATGCGGAGACAAGCTTCGCCGGAATGGCGGACTTATTCCGAGCTTCCTTAACTCATTATATACCTACAGTAATCCCCGCTCGCTGAAGGAAATTACATCGCCGTCTCCCACCACAAAGTGGTCCAATAACCGGACTTCTAGCAATTCCAGCGATTCCTTGAGCTTTTCCGTCAAAATCTCATCCTGGCGGCTCGGCTCGGCCACCCCCGACGGGTGGTTGTGGACCAGGATCACGGCGGCGGCGTTGTGGTGCATGGCGCGTTTGACGATTTCACGCGGGTAAACCGCCGTGCCGTTCAACGTACCCCGAAACAGCTCCTCGAAAGCGAGCACGCGATGGCGGTTGTCGAGAAAGAGACAACAGAACACCTCGTGCGGTCGGTCGCGCAATTGCGCTTGCAGATAGCGACGGGTGTCTTCGGTAGATTGCAGCGGCGTTCCGCGCTGTAACTTCTCGGCCAAGTGCCGGCGGCCCAGCTCGAGCGCCGCCCGAAGCACGACATACTTGGCCTCCCCCAACCCGGCTTCGCGGCATGCTTCCTCGCGCGATGCGGTTAGGAATGCGCGCAAACCGCCGAAACGCTGGAGCAGGCTGCGCGCCACGTCCACGGCGGTTTTGCCGCGCACACCGGTGCGCAGAAAAATGGCCAGTAACTCAGCATCGGAAAGGGCCTGCGGCCCCCGCTGTAACAGCTTTTCTCGCGGTCGCTCGTCCCGGGGCCAGTCCTTGATAGGCATCGCAATTCCCTCCCTGATGGCTCGGCGTGCGCTGAGCCAGTAAACTCTATCATATGGGCACACTTATAAATAAACGGGTTTTGCTCGGGGTCACCGGCGGCATCGCCGCTTACAAGAGCGCCGATCTCGTCCGCCGATTGCGCGAAGCCGGCGCCGAGGTGCGCGTCGCCATGACGCAGGCCGCGACCGAGTTCATCACGCCGCTTACCATGCAGGCCGTGAGCGGTCATCCGGTTTACGAGCACCTGCTCGACACCGAGGCTGAAGCCGGTATGGGGCACATCGAACTCGCGCGTTGGTCCGATGTAGTAATAATCGCTCCAGCAAGCGCGAACTTTCTTGCGCGCCTCGCGCAGGGCCGCGCCGAGGACTTGCTTTCTGCTATCTGTCTTGCCACCGACGCACCGGTCGCGGCCGCACCGGCGATGAACCAGCAGATGTGGGCCAACGCGGCGACCCAAACGAATCTCGCGACACTACGTAAGAACGGCATACACGTATTCGGCCCCGGTGAAGGCTCACAGGCCTGTGGCGACGTCGGACCGGGACGCATGCTCGAGCCAACGGAACTTGTTGAACTCACCGCTGGGCTCTTCGCCAACGGCCAACTCGACGGCCTTACCGTCGTTGTCACCGCCGGCCCAACCTGGGAAGCGATTGACCCGGTGCGCGGCATCACCAATAAAAGCTCCGGCAAGATGGGTTACGCCGTTGCCGAAGCCGCGGCCGAGGCCGGTGCGCACGTGATTCTCATCTCCGGCCCCACTGCCCTGCCCGATCCCGAACGCATGACGACCGTGCGCGTTGCGAGCGCGCGGGAAATGTATGACGCGGTGCACGCGCACATTGGCAACGCCGATGTGTTCATCGGCGTTGCCGCGGTCGCCGACTACCGACCGATCTACACGCACCCGACCAAACTTAAGAAAAACGCCGAACGCCTGACGCTCGAACTCGTGCGTAATCCAGACATCCTCGACAGCGTGACCGAATTGGCGCAACGGCCGTTCACCGTCGGCTTTGCCGCCGAAACCGACGATCTCGAGCAAAACGCGCGCGGAAAACTGGAACGCAAAAATCTCGACCTCATTGCCGCGAATCGCGTCGGCGGCGCGAGTGGCGGCTTCGAGTCGAACGATAACCAATTAATCCTTATCGAGCGCAGCGGCGCCACCGAGCTACCGGCCGGGACCAAACGCCAATTGGCGCGCGCACTCATCCACCACATTGCCGGGAGCATTAATACCTCAAGACGAACGAAGCGCAGCGAAGTAGGGCTTCTAGTCTTACATCAAGACGAACGGAGTGGAGCGAAGTAGGGCTTCTCATCTTAATGGCGGGACGAACGGAGCGCAGCTCGACTTATGAACTTTGTTCCGACAAAGACATTATTGGGCTTCTATTCTTAACATCAGGACGAACGGAGCGCAGCGAAGTAGGGCTCCCTTTATGCGAGACATCGAGCTAAAAATCCTCGACAAGCGCATCGGTAAAGAATTTCCGCTGCCCAATTACGCCACTGACGGCTCGGCCGGCATGGATCTGTATGCCTGTCTGGACGAACACCTGCACATTGCGCCCGGAGAGTCACACCTGGTCCCGAGCGGCATCGCGCTCCATATCGCCGACAAACATCTCGCTGCCATGATCCTGCCGCGCTCCGGCCTCGCTCACAAACACGGTATCGTACTCGGCAATCTCGTGGGGCTTATCGATTCCGACTACCAGGG
>JBGPGJ010000293.1:0-3595 GCA_041483795.1 Sulfurifustaceae bacterium | reverse complement strand
CTTCTATAGCAAACAGGGTATCTAAAGCAAAGTACGAAGAGTGAGCTCGCCCAGTAGCAAGAAGGGATTCCTCGAAATGTGGGTGACATAAGTCAAAAAGCTTTTGGACTCAGCGATCCCGCTTCCACGAATTACTTACGCCTACACACTCGAATCTGCGGTGGCTACGATACGCTCAGCTCAACTTGTTATTAGTGCAAGGTACGCGGGGTGCTCAGCGTGAAGGCGGGAATTTCGGCGTCGAACGCGGTGCCGTCGTCGGCAACCATTTGGTAACTGCCACGCATGACACCGACCGGTGTTTCCAGCACGGTGCCGCTGGTGTACTCGAAGCTCATGCCGGGAACGAGGTAGGGTTGCTCGCCGACCACGCCCTCGCCGCGCACTTCATGCGTGTGGTTATTGGCGTCGGTAATGACCCAATGGCGGGTTACCAGCTTCGCTGGCGCCTTGCCGGCGTTGGTGATAGTCACCGTGTACGCGAAGACGTAGCGGTTTTGCTCCGGCGCCGATTGCGCCGGCAGGTAGGTCGTTTTGACCGAAATCTGAATTTGGTGCTCGATAGTCATCGCCAGCGCGTCCACTGACCTATTGTGCATCGTTTGACCCGCGTTTGCATCCCAGGTTTCTCCGCGGCGGATACATCATAAAAGTGACGGCGACGAGCAATGCAAACGCGCTGTACAGTACGGTAAAAACCCACGGCGGCGCGGAGTAGAACATAAGACGTTGCACCCAGTCACCGATAAAGCTCGCGTGATAGGAAACTGCGCCAGCGCGGTGGCGCAACCAGCTCTCGAACACGGTTAGCGGGCAAGCCACGCCGCACCAGCTCTCGAGCGTGACGAAACCGATGGCGACTAGGTGTATCACGCGCCAGGTAAATCCACGCGTCCAGCGCCATTTATGCCACCAACCCAACACGATCAGGGCTTGACCGCCGACCACGAACAGTACGAACGCGGCGTGCAGTAGTAAAATCCCATTGGCGGCGAGCGTGTGCACGTTGGCCGTTACGACGCCGGTTCCAGCGGGCAGCGCACTTGGAAAAATCGCGGCGGTTCGACATCGAGCTGTACCGCCGTGAGCGCACGACCCCAGACGCAACCGCTGTCGAGCGCAATCACGTTGTCATCGTGATACAGCCCAAGTGCGGACCAGTGGCCGAAAACGACACGTTGCGCGCGGCTGCGGCGGCTTGGCACCTGGAACCACGGTAACAAATCCGGTGGTTGCGTCCCTGGCGGGCCTTTGTAGCGTAGATCGACGTTGCCTTCGCGATCGCAAAAGCGCAGGCGTGTGAACGCATTGACGATCACTCGTACACGCTCCGGTTCGTGCAGGTCTTCGCGCCAATGGTCGGGAAGGTCGCCGTACATGTGGTGAAAGAATTCTTTCGCTTGCGTGGCCAGCACTGCCTCGGCCTCGCGCGCAAGACGTTGCGCGTCGGCAAGATTCCACTGCGGCAGCAGTCCGGCATGCACGAGTGTGTAACCCAGCGCGGGGTCATGGTGCAGCAGCGGGCGTGTGCGCAGCCACTCCAACAATTCCTCGCGATCCGATGCGTGGAGGATTTCTTCGAGCGTGTCGTGCCGTTTGGGTTTCGCCACAGCGGCGGCGACGGCGAGGAGATGCAGGTCGTGATTACCGAGCACGGCGATGACGCGCGCGTCGAGGGATTTCAGAAACCGTAGCGTCGCAAGCGACCGCGGACCGCGGTTAACCAAATCACCGGTGCACCAGAGCGTATCGTGCGCGCAATCGAAACCGATACGATCGAGCAGCCGTTGCAGCGGGTCGAGGCATCCTTGCACGTCGCCGATCGCGAAAACGGCCATCAGGAAGCCTGGTCCGGTCCGAGCAGTACCGCCATGTCTATGGCGGCCTTGATGAGCGCGTTCGTAATGCCGGGCTCGGCCGCGGAATGGCCGGCGTCGGGAACGATCTCGAGCTGCGAGCCGGGCCAGGCGCGGTGCAGCTCCCAGGCATTCTGTAGTGGGCAGACCACATCGTAGCGGCCGTGCACGATAATGCCGGGAATACCGCTGAGGTGATGCGCATGCTTGAGGATTTGATCCGATTCCAAAAACGAGTCGTGCACGAAGTAATGCGCCTCGATACGCGCCAGCGCGAGTGCGACATGCGGCGAGCCGAAGAATCCGATTACGTCCTTATTCGGGGTTAATGTTGCGGTTCGGCCTTCCCACAGCGACCACGCCTTGGCGCTCGCCATGCGCGCGATTTCATCGTCGCCCGTGAGGCGCCGGTAGTGTGCGTGCAGCAGGTCGTGACGCTCGGCCTCCGGGATCGGCGCGATGAACTCCTGCCAATGATCGGGGAATAGGCGATTCGCGCCTTCTTGATAGAACCAGTGGATCTCCCACGAGCGGCACAAAAAAATTCCGCGCAGCACTAGCCCAAGCGCGCGTTGCGGATGCGTTTGGGTATACACGAGCGACAACGTGGAGCCCCACGAACCGCCGAACAGCATCCATTGCTCGATGTTTAAATGCGCGCGAATGCGTTCCATATCCGCCACGAGATTCGGCGTCGTGTTGTGTTCGATCGCGGCATGGGGCGTGGAACGACCCGCGCCGCGCTGGTCGAACAGCACGATGCGAAAGATGTTCGGGTCGAAGAAGCGTCGGTGCACTTCCTCGCAGCCCGCGCCCGGGCCGCCGTGGACATAACACACCGGTAGGCCCTTGGGGTTGCCGCATTCTTCTATGTACAGCTCGTGTAGCGAATCCACCTTGAGCCGGTGGGTTGCATAAGGCGTGATCGGTGGAAAAAGTTTGTACACGCGTAGCCCCCTGACCTTACTTACTTATAAAGAAGCGGTCCCATCGCCGCGTCCCTTGCCGAGACCCCTCATGCTACTTTGAGTAGGGCGGGAGCTCTAGGGTGTGGCAGGTTCATGGACGAACCCGCCACCTGCGATTTATGCTGTGCCCGACGGACAAAGCCATGGCTAACGATACACGGCAAAAAGGCGCCAACGATTTCCGCGACGTGCTGCGCGATGTGCGTCCGCTCGAGCAGGATCGCGTCGCCCCGTATCGGCGGCGGCGCAAGCCGTTGCCCGAGCAAAAGCGCCTGGACGAATCGGCGATTATGGACGGGCTCCTCTCGGAGCCATTCGATGCCAGCGAGCTGGAAACGGGCGAGGAACTCTTGTTCGTTCGACCCGGCGTTCAGCGTGCCGTGCTGCGCAGATTGCGCCGCGGCGAGTACGTGATGGAGGCCCAGCTCGACCTGCACGGATACACCGTCGCCCAAGCGCGGGTGCAGGTAAACGCCTTCCTGCATGAATGTCAGGCGCTCGGTAAACGCTGCGTGCGTATCATCCACGGCAAGGGACGCGGTTCGGAGGGCAGGCTGCCCGTGCTCAAAGGCAAGGTCAACGTTTGGTTACGGCGCAAAGACGAGGTGTTGGCCTTTTGCCCCGCGCGTCCCACCGACGGTGGCGCGGGGGCAGTGTACGTGTTACTGAAGAGGGGATAATGACCACTCAGAATTTGCGCAGGAGTTCATACGCGTACAACAACACCTCGAACACGATCAGTATTACGATGTACCACTCGACGCGCAACAT
>JBGPGJ010000292.1:0-3616 GCA_041483795.1 Sulfurifustaceae bacterium | reverse complement strand
GGTAAGGGTAAAGACCTCGGCTCGTCGCGCGTGTTGAGGTGTTCGTCAAAACTCTATTATTAACACTGGCCGCAGTTGGCGTTCTCGCCTCTGCGATCACCCCTAATTATGCAATCGCCGCCAGCGGAGGAGGGACCGTCGGATGTTTATATTTACGGGAGATAGTGAGGAAGGACGACTAAGCGTGGTCAGCGGGGGAGCGGCGCGACAGACCGAGACCAAGCAACCGTTGAATGAACTCTTCGTAAGTCATGTCGGCCTTGATGGCCGAGAGCGTGCAGTCCTCGTCGCGTGCAATACCGGGATTCGGATTGGCTTCGAGGACGTAGATTTTGTCGTCTGGTGTGAGGCGTAGGTCCAGGCGGGCGTAACCGTTCATGTCGAGCACGCGATAGATGCGTTTGCACAAACGCACGATTTTCTCTTCCATTCCATTCGGTAGGTGACGTGCGAACTGGTACTCGATACCCCAACGCTTGCGATAGTCCTCGTTCCATTTGACGCGATAGGTGGCGACCTTGGGCGCGCCCGAGTCGGCTTGACCGAAGACCAACTCGCGAATCGGCAGGATTTCGAGCTTCTGGTTGCCGAGTACGGTGACGTATAGCTCACGGCCGTCAACGTATTCCTCGGCGATGGCATCGCCCTGCGTGCGTTCGTGAATTAGCGCCACGCGCTCCAATAGTTCCGCTTCGCTCTCGACGACCGAAGACTGCGCAATACCGACCGAGCCTTCTTCCATAAGCGATTTCACGATCACCGGAAAGCGCAGTCGGCGCACGCGTTTGATTTTGCTGCCGAGCGGAAACACCGTGAAACCCGGTACGTTGATGTGGTGAAACGAGAGCAGCTTCTTCGACAATGCTTTGTCGCGCGCTAGCAGTAGCCCACGCGGGTTACAGCCGGTGTAGGGTAGACGCAGCGTTTCCAGGAAGCTCACGACGTAATAGTCGAAGGCGCTGATGCCGGCGAAGTCTTCGAGCAAGTTGAAGACGATGTGCGGTTTCCACTCTTCGACGGTTTTGCGGGTCGGGCCGAGGTCGTCGTAGACACCGACGATGAGCACTTCGTGGCCGAGTTGCAGCAACGCCTGTTTGACGTCGTACTCGGTACGGTACTTCTCCAGGCGCGGGTCATCCTTCGACCGCAGATCCTCGGGCGGGACCAGCGTGTAGTGCACCAGCATCATGACGCGCAGTTTTTTCATACTCGCACGCGGAATTTTCCGGTGTGCAGATAGTCCATCACGAGGCGCGTGAGGAACGCAACCACATGCAATTTGAGCTGCGGGCTTTCCGACTGTACGCGCAATCCGAGTTCGTCGCAGCGTTTGATCATATCCTTTAACACTTGGTCTATGCGGTAGCGGAACTCACCGGTCCAGCCGGCGATGATCGAGGTGAGTTCCATGCGCTGGCGTCGTAGCCAGCGTGCGGCGAGGTGGTGCTCGGGCGTACTCGCAGAAAACAGCCGACGTAGATCATCGTCGAAGAACGCCGGATGTTTGGCACCAGAGCGTACCTGCTTGTTGCGATAGTACGTTCGCAGCGTGACGCGCAGGCTCTGGGCCGGCGATTGCTGACGTCGGCTACGCACGAGTGGTTTGCGATCGCGCAATTCCTGCATCAATGTGTCTACGTACTCCAGTTTTTTCAGCGCTGGCCAGCCGCGATAGTGCGTGCGCCAGTCGAGGCCGGGCGTGAGCCACACGGCGAAGGTTTCGGCCCAGTCTTCGTCGGGGTGGCTCTGGGCGTACCAGTTATCGAGGTGCAGCACGAAGCGTTTGCTGTAGGGATGCGGCAGATAGGATGTCGGATAGCGCTGGCTCGAACGGCCGAAATGCACCTGCCAGTCACGCCGCCTATGCACGCGGTAGGCATTGGCAATCGCGTGCGCGGTTTCGTGGCGCATGAGCGCGAGGCACTGCTCGCGCGTACCGCCCTCCACTTCGAGCATGAATTCCTGTTCGAGACGCTTGAGCCGCGGATGCGCAAGATAGAAAGGAATGGCGAAGCCCGGCACCCCGTCGGGGCAAAACCACTCGTCGGAGAGCCACATGTGCGGCCGAAAAGAAAATCCGCATTCAGCTAATTCGTTGTACAGCTCCGTCACGAGCGGCTCGAGCTCCGTGTCCTCGAAGCGCAGTCCGAGACGGCGGATCGGCAGATCGAGCAGTTGCTCCTTGGGCAGGTTCGCCCAGTCGGCGCTGCGCCGGCGAGTTGTCCGTGAGTGGCGCCGGCGCGACATATCAATATAAAGGTGTGACGCGATAGCCCGCTTGTTCGAGCAGCGCCAGCAAGCCGCGCTCGCCGGGCAGATGAGCGGCGCCGACCGCGATGAAGGCGTTGCCTTCGTCGAGCCGCGCACGCATGCGCTCGATCATGCGGCGGTTGCGTTCGTTCAGCAGTCGTTCCATGACCGTGTCGTATACGTGCGTATTCTCCGATCGAGATTCTTCCATCAGCGCCATGATCGCGGCGAGATCGCGCGCGACGTAGGCTCGCGTGAGCGCCTCGAGCTGCTTATTGTAATCTTGGCGAGTCTGGACGATCTCTTTAACCAACGCTACTTGGTCGGCGAGCGGCAGTCCGTCAAACGCGCCGATCAGCGCGTCGATTTGTTCGGCGATGCTTTCGAGTCCGTACACCCGTTTTCCCGCGCGCTGCGCCTGTTGTTGCAGCGCCAAATCGAGAAACGGCCGGGCGCTCGGGGGCGGCGCGGAGAGTGCGACGACAATGACCCATGGCTTTTGGCGTTCGATGCCATCGACCGGCAAGCCGCGTTCCCGCAACGCCTCGCGCGTCTCGGCATACAGGGCGTCCCCGAGCACGCCTCGCAGCGTGCGCCCGTCGCGATAAAACATTTTTTCAATTACATCGGCGGTAAACGCATCGCCGCTAAGAATGACCTCCATGGTGAAGCTGTTCGCCCGTCCCAAGGCATCGCGGACCGGTGTCGGGAGCGCGAGCACGCGCGGGTCGCCGCTGTGAATAGTGCCGAAAAGGTAGCTCGGTTTCTGTCCGGTGCGCTCGATCTTCCACAGCAGTCCCTTGGTGTAACGACATGCCGTCGGTGTCGGCGTGCTACAGGGTTGGGTTTTTGCGGACGACAGCTCTGTCGCCGGCACGGCAGTTCCGCCTAGAATCAGTGCCAGGAGAATCGAAACGGACGTCGCCGCAACGCGGTTGGGCATATTTTTAGGTGAAGCGCGCAGTAAAGCGGTTGTCGTTAAATTATACGCAAGAAACCGTTATCATCGGGCGTTATTGGAACACAGGATACCCGCGATCGGCATGCGCAGAACATCGATAGCAATAGGGTGGGTGGTGGCGATGTGTTTGGCCGCACCGGCGTCGGCGCTGGAAGAGCCGCTGTGGGAGGCCGGCATGGGCGCGGCGGTCATGAGTATTCCGGATTATCGCGGCTCGGATGAAGGCCACACCTATGTAATACCGATTCCGTATTTCGTATACCGCGGCGAATGGCTTAAGGTGGACCGCAGCGGCGTGCACGGCGACATTGCGCGTACCGACGGCGTGGTGCTCGATGTCAGCCTCAATCTCGGTCCGCCGGCGAAGAGCGACGAAAATTCGGCCCGCACCGGTATGCCGGATAT
>JBGPGJ010000291.1:0-3622 GCA_041483795.1 Sulfurifustaceae bacterium | reverse complement strand
GGTACGGATCTTCGCCGGAAAGTCGTAGTCCACCACGGTCCAGCAAGCCGCGGGTAGACTTTCGATGTTAGCGAAGAAGGTCTTGTTGTTCAGATCCCGGCGCCCGTCCACGCACCAGTGCCAGACCGCGGCTTCGTTAACGCGGCGCGCCGCGGCAACCTCGCGCACTTTGAGCAGTGACTTGATCTCCGATGCAAAGTAGAGCTTGTCGTCCGCGCGTGTCCAGTAAATCGGTTTCTTTCCGAGCCGATCGCGTGACAGGATCAACCGCTTCTTGTGAAAATCGTATAAGGCAATTGCCCAGAAGCCGTTAAAGCGGGAAAAGCACTCGGTACCCCATATCCGGTAGCCCTCGAGCAACACCTCGGTATCGGAATGCGAGCGAAACGTTACGCCCAGCGATTCGAGTTCCTCGCGTAGTTCGATGTAGTTATAGATCTCGCCGTCGAACACAACGCAGCACGACCCGTCCTGCGAAAAAAACGGTTGATGCCCAGCCGACGACAAATCGATGATCGAAAAGCGCCGATGCGACAACCCGATGCTGAATCCTTCCGTCGCCTGGGCCGATTCGATCGACGGTTTGGTTGCGCGTAATGCTTCCGGGCTCGCCGGACCACAATAAGCGGCATGGCGTGCCGATCGTCCGTCGATCAAAACGTAACCTTCATCATCCGGACCGCGATAGTGGATCGCATCCGTCATTGACTTCAGCAACCGCGGATCGACGGCACGACCGCGCAAATCAACAATTCCGACTATTCCGCACATGTCATAGTTCGGCGGTACTGGAGTATGTTCATCAGCAAATTACCATTGGCTTGCGTCATCTCCGAAAGGACATGAATTGCACGAGTATCCACCGACCGCCCAAACCGGCCGTCGGGTCAATCAAATCGGTGCGACTCCTAAACCAAGCGAGAAGGGTCCGCAAGATGTCTTCGCTGCGCGCCGTCGCTGATCGCGGATCCAGCAAATGCCCTACCAACGTAAGCTGCTGTTGCTTCTTTTCATCCTCAACTTGAACGACCGGAAGCTCGGAGTGCGCCATCAATACAAACGTGCCCGCCACTGCAAACTGCTGCCAGCCACGCAGCATCTGTGCAACTCTGGATCCAAGCAGAAACTGGCCCGCGTGTAACGAGCCCGACGACATTGGCGAATTCAGCATGCGTTAGGTTCGGCCCCATTTTGGGTCGCCGCTACCGATCCGAGAAGAAGCTTATGACACGTACATTTGTTTCTTGCGGCGGTGAAGATTAGGTATTGCATAGGCCCATCGCGAACAGCGGGCACGCTACCGCAACCCGGGCGCATGTCCCAGGAAAAAAATCGCTCTTCTCCGCGTCCGGACCTGCCTTGGCCCGATATCAACGACGCGGTCATCCGGAATCCATTCTTGAAGACCCTGCCGGCGGACAAACACCGCTACGCGACACTGCTCCAACGCTGCGCCGCTTCGTCCCACTGCTTGATCACCCGCGCCGGGGAACCCACAGCGATACATTTCGCGGGAACGCTCTTCGTCACCACGCTATTGGCACCGATAATTGAAAACTCGCCGATCGTCACACCGGGCATGATCACGACGTTCTGCCCGACCCAGCAACCACGCTTGATTACGATCGGTGCTATGCGGACGATCGGCTGAAATTTGTACGGAATATCAGCGATCTCGTAGCCATGCAACCCGTCGTTAATCATCACGTTTGCCGCAAACATCACGTCGTCTTCGATCGTGATCTCCCGGTGCGCCCCGAGAGTGAGACTGCCGGTGGCAGTGACACGGCTTCCGATTGTGATTTTCGGGTCGAATTTCTGGCGAAAACTGGCGGACCTCCCCCGAGGAAGCATCGATTGGCTCGGATAGTTGGTCACAGGCAACAACAGCGAGCCCGGCCCAAGCCATACATCGTCACCTATATATATCCGTTCGGGAAAGCAGATAGTGCGCGGCCGCGCAATCGTGAGGTTTTTGGGCTGTGTGGCGAAGCTGGGGAGATCGGCTTCGCTCCACTGCTCGAGTCTGTTCAGCACCGCAATGCCCAGCCGTTTGATCGGCCTGGAAAGCAATCTTTTCAAGAACTTCAGCATGACTTCTGGTTCGCCATCTTTTGCCACAGCTTGGCCGCGGCACCGTGCGTGGTGCATCGCACCACGCCCCTCCCCATCCCAGGTCCGCCCTGCCGCGCGTCTGGAAGCTTTGTGCACGGAGAATCTGCTGCATCAATTGAATTCGCGAAATCCGTGCTAAGTCACCAATATAACGTATAAAAGGGACTGAAGTGCAAGACGCAAAACACTTCAGCCCGTTGCCGCATTTTGTCAGTTGTCAGGTACTGTTGTTTTGGGTAAGGTACCCGATAATTAGGGACGAACCGAGTAGCAGATATAACTTTAACGACACACGAGATATCGGTCGTTAATCTAGCATTCGGTCATAACCATTTGATCCCAAAGGTACAGCGACTATCCGCCATTAGGGGCAACGGACTGAACGTCTGTCGTCGCGGGCGCTGGATTCGGAATGGAAATGATCATTCACAACAGAGAATTTATGAGGTGACACGATGAGATTACAAGCAGCAGCCAAAACCATGTTCCTCGTCGCCATGTTTCTGGTGATGAGCGGATGTGGAGGCGGTGGAGGAGGCGGTGGTAACTCAGCCCCGGCCCCTGGCTCAACCACGGGCACGTGGGACAGCTCCACGTGGGACAGTACTGCCACCTGGGGTACCTGATCCCATTGGCCCCGAAACAAACATTCAGTTAATCCAAACATTTCATTTTATAGAGGGAGTATCCGTCCATGAATAAGTATCTGATCTCAGTAAGTGGCGTGGCGATGGCACTGGTGTTGTCGTCCACTGCATTGGGAGCCGTAACCATCTTCGGTTCCGGCACCCCCATCCTTTCGGGCCCTATGAACACCAACTTCGCCAATCTTAACGGCAACCTGACGGACGGCACGTGCGTCGGCGCCATGACGCGCGTCGGTCCGACCTGCGTGGACAACGTGCGCCAGGGCCCGAGCGTTGCATGGAATACCGCCGTCAATACCTGCCGAACCGCTGGAAAGCGACTCATGACCCCGGGCGAGTACATTGCTGCCAAGAATCAAGCCGGCGTGGCCTTAGTTATGAATACCAACGGAGAATTTGAGTGGGTTGACTCCGTTCTCGCCTTCGGTGTCGATGGCGGCGGCCAACCGGCCGGTAGAATGGCTGTTGGTTACATGGGTCCGGCCGCTAATCCGCTCGTGCCAGTGGATGGAGACATCTTTTACGCGGCAAACGCCAACTACGACGACGCTACCTTGGGCTTTATCTATTTTCGGTGTGCCCGCTAGGCTTCGTCCGCGTAAAATTCGGTTGTAATGCTATGACCCTGCGCCGCGCAAGCGGCGCAGGTTTTTTTGGGAATATATAACAAGGGGATTGTCCAAGAGCCCCTAAAGAGAAACGAGAATTGATGGAACCCCCTCCCTGAGGGAGAGGGCGCGGAGGAGGTGGGTCATAAATTCGCCGCAAATACCCCCTCGTCCCAATCTTCTCCCGGAGGGAGAAGGGGTTCGATCTTTAGCATTATCGGACCGGCCTTCATTTTGTTAGGGGCTCCAAGG
>JBGPGJ010000290.1:0-3631 GCA_041483795.1 Sulfurifustaceae bacterium | reverse complement strand
GGAATGTTTCGCACCGGCTCGAGCGCATCGCGTTGTTTCAGAATCTCGGCCTGAGCGTGCTCATCGTCGATTACCGCGGTTACGGCCGAAGCGAAGGCAAGCCGAGCGAGGAGGGTACCTACCGCGATGCGCGTGCGGCCTGGCGTTACCTCACGCAAACGCGCGGGATTGCTGCCGCCAAGATCGTGTTGTACGGCGAGTCGCTCGGCGGCGCCGTCGCCGCGCATCTCGGCGCCGAGCAGACGCCGCAGGCGCTCATCGTCGAGTCGAGCTTCACGTCGGTGCCCGATCTCGGCTCCGAGATTTACCCGTGGTTACCGGTACGGTGGCTCGCACGCTTTGACTATTCGGCGAAGGATTTTCTCGCGCAGGTGCACGTGCCGGTGTTGATCGTTCACAGTCGCGACGACGAGATCGTTCCGTTCCATCATGGCGAGCGGTTGTTTGTCGCCGCACACGAACCCAAGCACTTGCTCGAGATTCGAGGCGGGCACAACGATGGGTTTATTGTCAGCGGCGCGCAGTATGTGAGCGGTCTCGATGCTTTCCTGCGTGTGCACCTACGCTGAAGCAGCGGCGAACCGCGCTTAGTCGTGGTGGTGACCACCCGCGCCGTGCACGTGCCCATGCGACAGTTCTTCTTCCGTGGCATCGCGGACTTCGACCACCTCGACGTCGAAGCGCAGTGTCTTGCCCGCGAGCGGATGATTGGCATCGAGGATGGCGCCGGTCTCGGTCAGGCGCACGACAGTCAGCACGATCTGTCCGTTCGGGCCGTCGGCGTAGACGCGCTGGCCTTCGGCTAAGTTCGCCTCCTCTGGAAAGTGCGCGCGCGGGGCCTCGAAGATCGCATCCGGGTTCACGTCGCCGTAACCCTCCGCGGGCACCACGGTGACCCGCGATTTGTGGCCGGCCTCCTTGCCTTCAAGGGCCTTCTCCAATCCCGGAACGATGTTGCCGTGGCCGTGCAGGTAGGTTAGCGGGTCGCCGTCTTGGCTTGAATCGAGCACGGCGCCACCGTCGTCGCTCAAGGTGTAATGCATGGTGACTACCATGCCGCTCGCTGCTTTCATGACCAAGTATCCTCCGGTGAAAAATGGGGCGGCACTATAACGCGGTTTTCCGAAAGTCGCCCGGATTTTCCGCGTGTGCCGTGGGGTGAGCCGCCGTATTCGTGGCCACATCTACAGCGACGCGAGCGAACTATCCATGATCTTCGTTCTTGATCTCCGTCGCCAGTTTGGCGAATACCCCTAGTGCAATCAGCAACAATGCGGCGCTGGTGATGATGGCCACTGGGTAATATAAAAAGCCGGCCAGATCCCTTTGGTTGTACTTGATGACCATGATTAGCGATTCCGGTACCAGCGCCGTGCATACGACGCTTACGAAGCGGATCAGGCCGCGCCGGATACGCGGGATCATGGTCTCGGGCGGTTCGAGCGAGTCGTGTTCTTCGTAAACGATTTGCGCCAGTTCGTACACCGCCAACGCCACCACACCCATGTGCAGGCCCTTGATCGGACCCTCGAGGATATCGCCGCTGTCGAGAATCGGGCGCATGAACTCAACCATGGCCGCGCCGGCGTAGAACAGCGCGAACGCAAGAAAGAAAAACGTAAACGCCGGCACCATGACACGCCGCAGTCGCATCATATAGTTGGTCCAAGGAGACAGCCTTGACCCCGGCCTGCGCCGACGCGCTTGATGATCTATATCCCACGTTGTTTTCTCCGCTTGGTCGTCCGACGTTGTCGATGCTGTATATAAAATCGAGCGCGGTTTTGACAGATGCCAGCGTAGCCCGCGCCTCAAGATGTGACATACTGCACGCGGAGTTGTTTTAACCGTAAGTCGGTGGACAGCGTACGTTCAGTCGAGCCTGCGAATGATTAAACGCATAAGCATCAAGACTTCTTCCCAAGGTCTGCATGAATTCACCGAGCAGCTCGAGCAGGCGGTGCGCGAATCCGGCGCGCGCGAAGGGCTGTGCACGCTATTTGTGCGTCACACCTCAGCGAGTCTACTCATACAAGAGAATGCCGATCCTTCGGCAAAGCGCGATCTTGAACGCTGGTTAAATCGCCTCGTGCCGGAAGACGACGCGCTCTACACGCACCGCACCGAAGGCTCGGACGACATGCCGGCGCATGTGAAGGCCGCGCTCACCGCGACGTCGCTCTCGATTCCCATCAGCGGCGGGAAACTCGTGCTGGGTACTTGGCAGGGGATATATCTGTGGGAACATCGCCATCGCGGCGGTACTCGCGAGGTGGTGGTACACGTCGCCTAAATCGTGTCAAAAATGACAGGCGAGGACTGGCGGTGGAGTCGCAGGAGGAGCGCGTTGCGTCAACGTTTCATTTGGCACAGTGCCGAGACCTTATGAATTGTCCTATTTTCTCGGAGTTTTTTCTTTGTATTGCCTCGCACTCCGGCGCCGGGTGGGTGTTGAAGCAGTTTCGGATCTCATCGAGTAACCGATCGATCTGGCGGTTGCAGTCGGCGTTGGGCGCGTGTTTGTGGCCGATGCTGAAATCCTCGGGCGTATATTCCCAGCCAGGCTTCGGAGGAGTGGGCGGTGGCGGTTGAATTGGCGTGGATTTTTCTTTGCATGCGACGACGCCTATCGCCAAGGCGATGGCCACACCGGTTCGCAGCAGTTTCCTCATGAGGTTTGAGTCTAGCTCAAGTTTGCGCTTGTTTGGAGCGGTGTAATAATCTCACGACCAGGATTTAATTTGTCGCACACCTCATGATCTTGCAGGCCCCTTTCGGATCCTGGAAGTCGCCGATCACGGCCGACACCATTGTCGCCGACTCGCTCGGCCTCGGACAAGTCGTGCTCGACGGCGCGGAAATTTGCTGGAGCGAGATGCGGCCCATCGAGCGCGGGCGCAACGCGATCGTGCGGTTGCACGACGGTCGCATCGAGGAAGTCTTGCCCGACCCGTACAGTGCGCGCTCGCGTGCCCATGAGTACGGTGGCGGCGCGTTTAACGTAGCGGACGGCGTGGTCTACTTTTGCAACGACGCCGACCAACGTATCTATCGCATCGAGCGCGATGCCGCGCCACGGGCGGTCACTCCGGAGGCGAAGCGCCGCTACGCCGACCTCGTTGTGGATCGCTCGCATCGCCGGCTCATCGCCGTGTGCGAGGATCACTCTGGCGCCGTCGTGCAGAACGTGCTTGTGGCAATCAACCTCGACGGTACCGGATCGCCGCGCACGCTGGTCTGCGGCGCCGACTTCTACGCCGCGCCGCGGATTGCGCCCGATGGCAGACAACTCACGTGGTTTTGCTGGAATCATCCCGATATGCCCTGGGACGGCACGGAGCTTTGGATCGCCGATCTGCGTGCCGACGGGAACGTCGCAAACGCGCGCCGCATCGCCGGCGGGCGCGAGGACTCTATTCTGCAACCTGCTTTCGCACCGGACGGCACGCTCTATTTTGTGTCCGATCGCAGTAACTGGTGGAATCTCTATCGGCTGCGCGACGGAAGCATCGAAGCCATCGCGCCGATGGACGCCGAGGTCGGTTGGCCGCACTGGGTATTCGGCGAATCGTCGTATGCGTTTCTTTCCGCGCGCGAGGCGATTCTCGCTTGTAACCGCCACGGTTTCTGG
>JBGPGJ010000289.1:0-3636 GCA_041483795.1 Sulfurifustaceae bacterium | reverse complement strand
CGCGCCGCCGGAAACCAACATCGAGACGAGCTGCTGCCGCGCTTCCAGGTCGGGTTCGGCGTCGGTCCACAGAGACTTCTCTTTTCCGATCAGCGTGCGCAGCTCGCCGGAATCGGGACCAAGATAGTGCTGGGTCTTGCGGCTGCCGACGGTGAGTTGGATGTACCAGTGCTTGCCGCCCTTGATCTGCTTGGAGACAATTGAAAGCCCGCGTCCGCTCGGGGCGGCCCCGTGCAGACACTGCGTGAGCAGTTGCGCGTACAACAACCGGGTGGATTCGGGCAAGTCGTCCATCGGGCAGGTTCGGATCGGTTATACGCAGTATAGAATCAGACTGCGTATAACGCTATACGCCGCCAAGAGCGCCGGCGCCGGCCAATTGTATAGCCGCCAAAACACGTTGCTATACGAATGGGTCGGTGGCGTCATCCCCGCAGCCAAACAATCCGGGACAGTCTATGCGGGAACCGCTCTTCGTTGCTAAACGTTTGCAGCAGGCGCCTTAGAGCCCAGTCGCATGATAGATTCATTCTTTTACTTCCCTCTTCTCGGGCGGCCATTATGAAATACAAGGACTACTACAGCATCATGGGCGTGGAAAAGAACGCCGGCGCCGAGGACATTATGAAAAGGGTTTCTCGATGACTGTCAGGATGGGGCGGGCCATATAGAGTTGGCCCCACTTCCTGCCCGTGACTTCCTTGAGCATCCCCACCTTCTCCAACGCCACGATTACCCGACGCGCGGTCGGGTTGGATACGCCAAGAATCTTTTGGGCCTTGGCGGCGGTCATATACGGATTGGCGAACAGCGCATCGAGCAGCACCAGCGCGTTTGGCTTTCCGGATAGACGGCGGCGATATTTATCGCGCAGTTCCATGAGACCGGCCGCCCGGTTTAATGCATCGGTTGCGGTTTCCGCAACCCCCCGGAGAAAAAAGCGCAGCCACGCCGACCAATCGCCATGCGTGCGCACGCGTTGCAGGAGCATGTAATAATCCTGGCGATGCGCTTCGATAAATGCGGACAGATACAGCAGCGGTTGAGTCAAGCGTCCGCGTTCAATCAGGAACAGGGTTATAAGCAATCTTCCCACGCGCCCGTTACCGTCGAGAAAGGGGTGAATCGCCTCGAACTGCTCGTGCATCAGTGCGCACTGGATAAGATCCGGATATTTTTCCCGCTCGTGCAAAAACCGCTCCCACTCCGCGAGCGTCTCTTGCATCTGCATGGGCGGAGGCGGTACGTAGGTAGCGGTGGTTGGGGCACTACCCGCAGGACCGATCCAGTTTTGCGAACGTCGGTATTCGCCCGGGGTGGCGACATTTTCGCGCACGCCTTTCATGAGCTTTTCGTGCAACTCGCGCACGAAGCGCAACGACAACGGAATGCTATGCAGCCGCTTGATGCCGAACTCCAGCGCGGTCACATAGTTGCGCACCTCGCGGACATCGGACGCATCGCCATGGGGAACGTCGGCGTGCATTTCGTCCATCAGAATATCGGATAAGGTTGCGCGGGTGCCTTCTATGCGAGATGACAACACCGCCTCGCGGCGCACGTAGGGGGCAATAAGCAGATGCGGATTGGGCAGGAAGCGGCCGAGGCTGGAAAGCTCGCTCAACGCGGCGTCTGCCCGCGATAACGCCACGACAAGTTCAGAATCGTACGCCAACGTCGGTGGCGGCGCGGGAATGAACGCGTGGTACCCTTCGGCTGTACGAACAACCTTCCCGGCATCGGGGTATACGAAATCTTTCGGATCCATGCGTACCAATCCCTCTTTGTAAAGTTTTTTCAAAGCGTTTTTCGCTTTTAAAGATTGTAGCAGTATTCTTTAAAAGCATGTCAAGCCCAAAAAAGACCTATAACGCCTGCCACCCGCTAGGGATGGCGGCCGGTACGAGCCGTTCGGCCTGCCCCGCTCGCGCACAAAGCTCGGCCTCGCCTTAATCCGGGACAACGTTCTCACCGCCTCGTCTCGATCAAAGTCCACGAATCTGTCTGTCTAACATCGAGGAGTCACGGCGTATGATGGACACTTTCCCCTTTACCCCTCTCCCTGGGCGGCAACAATGAAATACAAGGACTACTACAAAATCATGGGCGTGGAGAAGAACGCCAGCGCCGAGGATATTAAAAAGGCCTATCGCAAGCTGGCGCGCAAGTATCACCCCGACGTTTCCAAGGAAGCCGGCGCCGAGGAAAAATTCAAGGATGTCGCCGAGGCTTATCAAACACTCAAGGATCCGGAAAAGCGCGCCGCCTACGATCAGCTGGGAAGCTATCGGCCGGGAGAAGAAATCCGGCCGCCGCCGGACTGGCAGAAGCAGTACGGCGATGGCGCCTCCGGATTTTCGTTCGACGATCTCGATCTGTCGGATTTGTTCGCCGGTCTGCAAGGCGGTTTTCGCCGCGCCGAACGCGAGCGCGGCAAAGTGCCGATTCCGGGTCAAGACTACGAAGTGTCGGTACACCTCGCGCTCGAAGAGGCGTATCGCGGCACGGAAGTGAACCTCGAGTTGGCCGTACCCGAATACGACGCCAATGGCTTCGTGCATCGCGTGCCGCGCAAATTCACGGCGCGCATTCCCAAGGGTGCCACCGACGGCCAACGGCTGCGCGTGCCGGGCAAGGGCGGCAAAGGAATTAACGGCGGGCGCGACGGCGATCTGTACTTCAATATCGTGCTGCATCCGCATCCGCTGTACCGCGTGAGCGGTCACGATGTATATCTGGATTTGCCACTGGCTCCCTGGGAGGCGGTGCTCGGCACCAGCGTCGAGGTGCCGACGCCGGGCGGTCGCGTGCGCCTGAAAGTGCCGCCGGGAACGCATGCCGGGCAAAAACTTCGGCTGCCCAAACGGGGATTGCCCAAACCGCGCGACGCGCAGGGCGATCTCTACGCGATTGTGCAAATTGTCGTGCCTACCGTGCTGAGCGAACGCGAGCGAGCGCTATATAAGGAACTCGCGGACAACTCGACGTTCAATCCGCGCGGGCATTTCGAGCAGGAGGTGAAAAATGCGAGTTGAACTGACGGAAGTACATTGGCTGGATCGGCACTACGAGTTGTCGCTACCAGAACTCGCCGAGCTGTCGGGCCTGTCGGAAGCGGAACTGCGCGAGCTGGTGGACTGCGGCGCCATGGTGCCGGTCGATCCGAGCGCCACACCGTGGACTTTTCGCGCCGACTCCATTGCCACGGCCAGAACCGCTTGCCGCTTGCGTGCCGACTTCGAGCTGGACGCACCGGGGCTCGCTTTGGTGCTGGGCCTGCTCGATCGCATTCACGACCTGGAGGCGCAGCTACGCGACCTAAACGCGCAATTGCCGCGTCGGAGTCGTTAGGGCGTAAGCTTTAGTCGTTAAAACACAAAGGGTGCCATCGGCGCCCTTGCGGTCTTTTCTTTCGTCCATTTTGATCCGCGCCATCCGTGGCGCGTCCCCGTCCCCTCACCCCCGCCCTCTCCCAAATGAAGAGGGAGCAAAAGCAATCGGGTTACTCATTTCCCACGGCCGACGGCCGAACGTGAATCCGGAAAGCAGCTGGCCGCTACAACAGAAATAGAGTGGCCATGCCCAGAAAGATGAAAAATCCCATACTGTCGGTCGTGGCGGTGAGCAGCACGCTGG
>JBGPGJ010000288.1:0-3637 GCA_041483795.1 Sulfurifustaceae bacterium | reverse complement strand
GGTCAATGAGTACTTGGCGCTTGGTGAGTTGGAACGGCCGAATACCTATATTGAGGCGGGTATTGATCTCGGCGATGACGCGATTAACGCGCCGGCGCAGATACCAGCGCACGCTCGGAATCAAGAGACGGTCGAGCACGGACCAGGCGCTGAGCGCAGCCAGCACCATGAACAACCACATCGGCAGTGTGATCGCTTCCAGCATCGTGACCGTGGTTTGACCGTGGGGCTCATTCTGCCATGCCCGCCGCACGTAAACATCGAATTCCGCGCGCGGGAATCGATGTCCTCTCCTAACGCCCGCTCCCTACCCCGCGACGTCAGCGGTAAACGAGGGTATAAATTGAATCCCGATAATCTCCCGGCTAGCTCAACCATGCCCTTACTTCCGCGCATTCGCGTCGTGAGCCTTGCCATCAATCTACCGGGGCCCATGGCGGCGCATCGCTTGACTCAGTTCGGTGCCACCGTAACCAAGATCGAACCACCGCAGGGCGATCCGGTCGCGCACACGCACCCGGAATTGTATCGAAAGTTGCACCGCGATCAGAACGTCGTTGTTCTCGATTTAAAAACGGACGGAGGCAAAGCGCAGCTCGACAAACTGTTTTCTGAGGCCGATCTCCTGCTCACCTCGATGCGCCCGCGGGCGCTCACGGGGTTGAGCCTCGGTTGGGACGAACTCCATCGCCAATTCCCGCGTCTGTGTCACGTCGCGATCATCGGGTTTCCACCGCCGGAAGAAAACCGCTCCGGCCACGATCTTCTATACCAGGCGATAGCGGGGTTGATCGAACCGCCGCAACTCCCGCGTACGCTGATCGCCGACTATGCAGGCTCGGAGCGAGCCGTAAGCATGTCGCTGGCACTGTTGCTTGCGCGCGCAAACACCGGCGAAGCGGGGTTTGAAACTGTGTCACTCGCCGAGGCAGCCGTTCCCTTTGCCGACCCGATTCGTTACGGTGCGACCCGCGTCGGCGGTCTTCTGCGTGGCGCGTTGCCGGGTTACGCGCTGTATAGAGCGCGTTCGGGCTGGATTGCGGTCGCCGCTCTCGAGTCATCGTTCCTCCTCACACTCCAGAAGGCGCTCGGCCTTCAAACGGTGAATCACGAAACGTTAACGAGTATATTTCTAACGCGCACAGCGGCGGAATGGGAAGATTTTGGAAAACAACACGACCTTCCGATCGCCGCCGTCCTCAATCTCGAGGTGTGACATGAACCCCGCAAACCAGTATTTCCCGACAACAACCCCGAAGTCGCGGCGATTGATCTGCATAAAGAGGGGTTGCTGATGGCGCCAGCCTATGCCGTCCCGTGCATGCTCGCCCGCACCGGTTTTACGCTCGCCGACTTCGACTTCTACGAAATTCACGAAGCCGTCGCGGCGCGAGTGCTGTGTACCTTGCGTGCATGGGAGTCGGAAACTTTTCGTCGCGCGCAACTCGGTTTGTCCAAACCGCTGGGCGCCATAGATCGCAAGAAACGCAACGTCGTCGGCGGCAGCATCGCCCTCGGTCATCCCTTCGGCGCCAGCGGGGCGCACGTATCGTGGCCACGCTGGCGAAGCTGTCGATTGGAAAAAGGGCTCGGCCTTGGTTTGAATTCTATCTGCACCGCCGGCGGCATGGGCGTGACGGCGATACTCGAACGCCCGTAACCTCGTGTCCGCCTCCCGGCCCTGCTGCGATGCGAACGAATTCACGAATGCCGCGAGCGCAGAGCAAGAGCCGGCCGGGAGACCGGTGAAATTCATCGCGCCGTTCCCGCCGGACGGGCACGGTGGATCCGGGCGGGCCGGGTGTCCGCCCCGTGGGTGTAGCACGGCATTATGAAATTCGCTTTGCCGTTTGCCCTTTCAGGTGTAAACTTGAACAATGGTTCAAATATTGAATTTAGGTTCCAATAAGACCGGCTCGGATCGCGTCCGGCGCAAAAACGAGGCCCGGCGACTCGAGATCCTGCGCGCGGCGGCGCGGGCCTTCCGCCGGCTCGGCCTGTCCGCTACCGGGATGCGCGATATCGCCGAGGAGGCGGACCTGTCGCCGGGAAACCTCTATCACTACTTCCGCGGCAAGGACGAAATCCTGCTCTTCTGTCAGGAACGCACGCTCGAGCGCATGCTCGCCACGATCAATGCCGCGCGCCGTTCCGCTGCGCCGGTGGCCGACCGGCTGCGCGATGTCATGCGTGGCCACGTCCACTGCATGCTCGACGAGCTGGAAGGCGCGACCGCGCACCTCGAGGTCGAGGCGCTGCCGGAAAAGTTACGTCGTCCGATGATCGAGAAGCGTGACGCCTACGAACGCGCCATCCGCGCCCTGGTGGCGCAGGGCGTCGAGCGCGGGGAGTTCGCTCCTTGCGACGCCGCGCTGGTCACGCGCGCCATGTTGGGCGCGGTCAACTGGACGGCGCGCTGGTACCGACCCGACGGGGCGCAGTCGGCCGATGAAATTGCGAATGCGCTTTCCGATTATCTGGTGCGCGGCCTCGCGGCCGCGCCATCCACCAAGAAGGCGGCGCGCGCCGCGGCCGCATCCGGAGGTCGAAAATGAACGAGATCAAAATCCCCGAAGCCGCCGCTCGACGCAATGTCCGTCTAGGCATGCGCGTGAACGGCGAGGAAGTCGAGGCCTTGTTCGCGCCGTACAAAACGCTGCTCGAAGTGTTGCGCGAGGATTTGAATCTTACCGGCACCAAGCACGGCTGCGAGCTGGGCGAGTGCGGCGCCTGCGCGGTGCTGGTGGACGGCGAGCCGCAGCTCTCGTGCCTGGTGCTGGCGCTGGCATGCGAGGGCCACTCGATCGAAACCGTCGAAGGACTCGCCCACGGCACCGAGCTACACCCGTTGCAGGCGGCATTTGCCGACCTCGGTGGCGCGCAATGCGGGTACTGCACGCCGGGAATCCTGATGACCGCCAAGGCGCTGCTCGAGAAAGAACCGAACCCGAGCCGTGAACGGATCAAGGAGGCTATTTCCGGGAACCTGTGCCGCTGCACCGGCTATCAACAGATATACGAATCCATCGAGGAGGCGGCGCAGCGGATGCGCGACGCGGCGGCAAAGGACGTCTCCTCCCGGCGCGCCGCGGGAGCCAAGTCATGAACACGAAAACACGTTTCGACGTCATCGGCAAACCGCGCCGGCGCGTGGACGGTCGCGCCAAGGTCACCGGGCAAACGCGTTTTGCGGACGACATCGTGCTGCCGCGCATGCTGCATACGAAACTGCTGCGCTCACCGCACCCGCATGCGGCGATCCTCTCGATCAATACCGCGCGCGCCGAACGACATCCGGGCGTCTATCGGGTGCTCACCGGCGAGGACTTCCCGATCACCTTCGGCATCCTGCCGGTGTCGCAGGATGAATACCCGCTCGCGCGCCAACGGGTGCGCTACGTGGGCGACCCGGTGGCGGCGGTGATCGCAAAAGACGAGCAGACCGCCGCGGAGGCCGTCGAACTCATCGAGGTGAAGTACACGCCGCTGCCGACGATCGCCTCACCCGAAGAAGCGCTCGCGCACCCCGAGGCCCGCATTCACGACTACACCGACGAGGGCAATATCCACCGCAACCAAGCCTATGAGTTCGGCGACGTCGAGCAAGCGCTGGCAACATCCGACCACGTGTTCGAGG
>JBGPGJ010000287.1:0-3648 GCA_041483795.1 Sulfurifustaceae bacterium | reverse complement strand
CTTTGCGCCGGCTATACCCTGAAGCAAAACGGTCACGTACGCATTGACGTCATCATCGGCAGGCTTTCTCAACGGGCGCACGCCTGGATTGACATCTGCGGCGGCCTGTTTTTCCTGCTGCCGTTTTGCCTATTAATCGTGTACCACAGCTGGCCGCAATTCATGAAGACATGGACCCTACAAGAGATGTCGGCAGATGCGGGCGGCCTGATTCGTTGGCCGGTGCTGCTGCTGATACCGGTCGGCTTCACGCTGCTGGGGCTACAGGGGGTCTCCGAAATCATCAAGAACATCGCCTTCCTCAAGGGCCTGATCCCTTTTCCGTACGAGAAAAAGGAAAAGACCGCCGAAGAAATACTCCTCGAGGACATCAAGGCCCGCCGCCGGGAGACGCAATGAACCACGAAATATTGGCCCCGATCATGTTCGCCGCGCTGGTGGTGTTTCTCTTGCTCGGCTATCCGGTGGCGTTTTCGCTCGCGGCCAACGGGCTGTTGTTCGGATGGATCGGTATCGAGATGGGGCTGCTCAAACCAGCGTTGTTGCAGGCCCTGCCCGAGCGCATCTTCGGTGTCCTCAGCAACGATACGCTGCTTGCGATTCCATTCTTTACCTACATGGGTCTGATTCTCGAGCGCAGCGGCATGGCCGAAGACCTGCTCGATACGATCGGCCAGTTGTTCGGTCCGCTGCGCGGGGGCCTCGCGTATGCCGTGATCTTCGTCGGTGCCATGTTGGCCGCCACCACCGGCGTCGTCGCCGCCTCGGTCATCTCGATGGGCCTGATCTCTCTGCCCATCATGATGCGCTACGGCTACGACAACCGCTTATCCACCGGCATCATCGCCGCCTCGGGCACGCTGGCGCAGATCATTCCGCCATCGCTGGTACTCATCGTGCTCGCCGACCAGATGGGCGTCTCGGTCGGCGACATGTACCGGGGGGCGTTCATTCCCGGCTTCACCCTGACCGGCATGTACGCGGCGTTCATTCTGGCAGTGAGTATTTTTCTGCCGCGGACTTGTCCGGCCTTGCCGCTGCAAGCGCGCACGATCCACGAACCCAGCGGCAAGAGCGGCGTGCCATCGCTACTGATCTTGGTGGTACTGTCGACGGCCGCCGCCATCGCGTTCGCGCGACTGCACTACGGGCCGGATGCGCCGTTGGATGAGATGATCGTTGTCTCGATGCTGGTGGCCGTCGGAACATCTTTCGCGCTCGCCGCCGTCAATCGGTTGTCCGGATTGGGTCTGCTGAGCCAGATGGCGCAGAAGGTCGTGTTCGTACTGATCCCGCCACTCGGCCTGATCTTCCTCGTCCTCGGCACCATCTTCATCGGCGTGGCCACGCCCACCGAGGGCGGTGCCATGGGCGCCGTAGGCGCCATCATCCTGGCGCTCATGAAGCGACGCCTGAATTGGAAGCTCACGGTTCAAGCGATGGATGCCACCGCCAAGCTCACGACCTTCGTCGTGTTCATCCTGATCGGCGCGCGCGTGTTCAGCCTGACGTTCTACGGCGTGGACGGAGACCGATGGGTGGAGCACCTGCTCTCCAATCTTCCAGGCGGAAAGATCGGTTTCCTGATCATCGTCAATATCATGGTGTTTCTGATCGCGTTCTTCCTCGACTTCTTCGAGATCGCGTTCATCATGGTGCCGTTGCTGGCGCCGGTGGCGCAGAAGCTTGGCATCGACCTCGTCTGGTTCGGTGTCATGCTCGGCGTGAACATGCAGACCTCTTTCATGCACCCGCCGTTCGGATTCTCGCTGTTTTACTTGCGCAGTGTCGCCCCACCGACGGTCAAGACGACCCAGATCTATTGGGGTGCGATACCTTTCGTCGTTATTCAGTTGATCATGGTTGCTCTGGTGGTCGCGTTCCCGGGATTGATCACGGGTAGCGCACGCGACGATACGATACAGAGCACTCCGATCGAGTTCCCGACCAATCCGGACCAATCGCCTTCGATCGAACCGCTGCCCGGTTCGCAGTCAACAACAAAGTAGACCCCCAAGGAATATTTGGGCTGGACCGACGACGAACGGGAACTGAACTTCAGGCGCTCGCGGCGGCGCGCAGCGGGACAGCCGCGGCCGATGGAAGTTGTAACATTGACGGCAGTTCGATTTCCATCGCGATCGGCAGGTGATCCGAAATCGGCAGATTGATCGCCTGCACGTTGCGCACGATCAAGGTCGGCGAAACCAAGATGTAGTCAAGGTGTCGCTGCGGGCGCCAACTTGGAAAGGTGTGCAGTCCGTGCGTCGGCTGGCACAGATGCGAGCGAGCAAGCAGCCAATTCATTTCCAAACTATTGGGATCGCAATTAAGGTCGCCCATCAACACCACCTGGCGCTCGTGTTGGATCACCTCGGCGAGATAACCGAGTTGGCGCAAACGCGCGCGACGACCGAGCGCCAGATGCGCGATCACGACCAGCAACGCGTCGTTGCCATATCCAAAGCGCACCGAGAGCGCGCCACGCCCTGGAATCCTCCCCGGCAGGCGTAGTTCGGCGATATCGGTCGGTACGTAACGGCTGAGAATCCCGAGTGAGTGCTGCGCGAATTTACCAAAATTGCGATTGGTTTGGTCATACCACCAGGGGAAACGCGCCTGGAGCGCGAGGTATTCGGTTAGATTGACGAAACCGCTGCGCAAGCTGCCGCCGTCGGTCTCTTGTAATCCGACGATGTCGAAGGATGCGAGCAGCGCGGCGATACGATCGAGATTGCCGAGCCGTTTCGAGCACGGCAGCACGTGGCGCCAACTATGGGTAAGGTAATGACGGTAACGCGTGGTGGCGATACCTGCCTGGATGTTGTAACTCAGCAATCTCAGCGACTCGCCGACCGTCGGCGCGACGACACTGTCGTGACTGTCGCCAAGTCGGTGTTGTGCATCGTTCACAGGTTATTTACCGCCATGGTCTTTTTACGGCACCCCAAACACGGTTATCTATCTAATTGACCCTAGCCGAATTTTGTCGGGCCGCAAGTAATATCGGCGCTTCGGGCGCGAATCGCCAAGCATTGCCCGACGTGCGGGCGGTGGCCGTGCGCAACAACGATAATTCAGGTTGCCCGCGATGGATTGCAGGGAACAGAGAACTCGTGGCGCGCAGGGACGAGCACATCCGAAATAAAAACCCCGATGGCATGCGCCACCGGGGTTCACATTAAAAGCCTGGCAGTGTCCTACTTTCGCGCGGAGGAAACCCCGAACTATCATCGGCGCTGAGCGTTTTCACTTCCGAGTTCGGAATGGGATCGGGTGGTTCCCGCTCGCTATAGCCGCCAGGCAAGCCGTGTGTCCCGCACCTAAACCTCTGCACACCGCGTTTGCCGACCTCAAGCGCTGCCTCGACGACGAGCCCTTGGGGGCCTGCGGCACGGCGCGCACAAGTTTAGGTGCGGGACGAATTCAGACAAGTTAAGTAAGGCGCAAATGTTGTTTGGCGTCAACCACACACCCCAAACAGCTTGGGTGTTATATGGTCAAGCCTCACGGGCAATTAGTACTCCTTAGCTCAACGCCTTGCGGCGCTTACACATGGAGCCTATCAACGTGGTGGTCTACCACGGCCCTTCAGGGGAGTTAAACTCCCGGGGAGAGCTCATCTTGAGGTGGGTTTCCCGCTTAGAT